>JAVEWL010000445.1:0-5041 GCA_034004565.1 FCB group bacterium
GGGGGGGAAGTTCTGGGTGCATGGAAAGATCATTAAGGGGCCATTTCCCTAATAGACGATTTTCGCTGGGTCGCCGAGTTCTTTCAGGAGGGCGAAGGGGGGTTCTTTGCCGCCTTCGCGGGAGGTGAAGAAGTTGAAGAGCATGATGCCGTCGGCGCCGCCGTCCCAGAGGCGGCGGGCGATGCGGCGGTAGGTGTCTTCTTCCTTGGCGACTTCGATTGAGGCGTAGAGGGGCATCGTGCCGGGCAGGAGGCGGCGGTATTCGGCGACGGGCAAGGGGTAGTCGTTGCGCAGGTAGTGCGAGGCGATGAGAAAATCGACCTGGCCTTCTCTTGCCCAGGTGATGGGGTCGAGGCCGATGGCGAGGTTTTGTTCGGGGCGGGCCATGATGCGGGCGGAGAGCAGGATGGGCCTGCCGCGCTTCTCCCCCACTTCGCGCGTCATGGCGCGTACGTCGCGGACCCAGGCGGTCATGGTGGCGACGTTCTCGGTTTCCTTGCCGGGCTTGAAGTACATCGGGAAGCGCTGGAAATCGAGGTCGAGTCCGTCGAGGTTGTAGCGTTCGCAGCATTCGCGGAGTTCGGCCAGGCGCTGGGCGCGGACTTCGGGCACGGCGAAATCGAGGCCCCCGGGGAGCCAGCCCGCGACGATGGGGCTGGTGTTCGGGCCGAGGATTTGGAGGTAGATATCGGGCAAGGGATCGCCGGCCTTGCCGATGCGCCATTCGGGATGGTCTTTCCAGAACTTGGTGAAGATGAGGCTGTCGGACTCTTCGACGGAATGCACTTCGTTGAGGCGGAAGCTTACGAAGGCTTCGAGGCCGCGTTCTTTCGCGCGGTCGATGATCACGGCCAGGGGATCGTGGCCGGCGTCGATGAGGGCGCGCAGGTTGGCGATGGCGCGCTCGGTGGACATCGGCGGCGTGTTGCTGAGGTCCTTGAGGGTGTCCGCCAATGCGGGGCTGAGGTTCGTGCCGATGAGTTCGGCGGCCTTGCCGGGGTAGATGACAGGCATGCCGTAGTTGGGGCTGATGAAGAAAGAGGTCACGAGTGTGCCTGCGGCTTCGTCGACGTAGGGGTGCACGTCTTCGGGACGCATGGGCGGCTGTTTTTCGATGAACATGTTGCTGGCGTCGCTGTTGTAGATGAAGCGGCGCGCATGTTGCTCGGCGGGTTTGGGCAGCGGGGTGAGGTCCATGCGGCGCACGAACAGTTCGGCGCCTTCCGACTGGATTTGGATTTTGCCGCGGTGGGGCGTGGAATTGAAGGCGCGGTTGACGACGACGCCGTTGAGGGTGACGACGATGCTGGGGCCGTCGGCGACGATTTCGTATACGTTCCACTCGCCGAGGGGCTTCTCGACGTCCTGGCGGCCGCGGTAGCCTTGTTCGTCTTTCCATTCCGGATCGCGGCCGAACCAGTTGATGCGTCCGTCGTGGATGGTCGCGAGTTGGCCGTCGGGCTGGTAGACGTACGACTCGCCCTGCTTCTCCTTTGCGACGGGACAGGTGACCGCGAAGGCCTCGCTCTTGTCGCCGACGACGAGGATGTCGCCCGTGCCGCCTTCGATCATCTGGCATTCGATGGAGCGCATCCACACGCCGCCGAACGCGCCGTCGTCGCCGGTGGAGTGGATAAGGACGCCGCTGTCGCGGGCTTTGCCGATGCGGTTGGTCCAGGTTTTTTCGCCCCACTTGAACTCGACCACAAGGCGGTAGTTCTCGAACTCGTCGTTGGTGGTGACGCAGCCGTATTCCTCGCCCGAGATGTGGAGCATGCCGTCGTGGACGGTGAATACGGCGTTGGGGTCGACGTTCTTGCCGCGTTCTTTTACGAAGGTGTAGAGGTTGGTGAGGTCTTGGCCGTTGAAGAGTTGGACGGTGGCGTCGGGCGCGCTGAGGGTCGCGCAGGCGATCAGTAGTAGCGATAGCATGTGAGGCTCCCCGGTTTGACGTTTTGCTTTGCGGTAAGAGAGTAGCACAGGGGAAGGGGGATTTTGGATTCTCGATTTTTGATTTGAAGTGGAAGTTGAGCATGTGCTCGTAGAGCCTTTGCGGTAGGCGTGGGGCACCGGAACGGTTTTCGCTCTCTGTCGCATCGGGAACGGTTGGTTTTTTTGCACTGGGTGCTAGAAGCGGTCGAAGAGGGTGATGTAGGGGTCGCGCTTGGGGAAGATTCTGTGGAGGAGGGTGCGGGCTTCGCTGGACAGCAGGCCGGGGCGGTTGGCGAGGATGTCGGCAAGGTGGCGGTAGCCCATCACGAGGTGGACCATATCGGCGCGGGTGAGGCTGACTTTGCTTCGGGCGGTCATGGCGGCGACGTCAACGGAGGCGCGGTTGGTTCGGATGCGGTAGGGTGTGCCGTCCACGAGGAGGGCGACTTCGGTGCGGTATTCGTGGGCGATGCTCTGGGCAAGGAGACTTTCCCACTCGGGGATCATGCTTTCGAGGGTTTCGGCGATGTCGACGACGGCCATCATGCCGGCGCCTTCGCCGAGGATGTGGGTCTCGTGCAGGGAGCGAAACTGCAAGAGGAACCGTGCGAAGGGATGCCGTGGCGGCACGTGGAAACGGATGCGGCCGAAGCCGTCGTCGTGGGCGAGTTGGGCGCAGGCGCCGAGTACGCCGCCGGCGGTCGCGGTATCGGCGATGCCGACTTCGAAGACGGCGAGGTGATCGGCTCCGGGGGCGGCGGCGAAATAGGCCACGACTTTTCCCTGGGCGTCGGTCAGTACGCTCCAGCCGGCGCAGCGGTTCCATTTGCTGGTGAGGTGCGCGCGTGTGCGCAGGATGGAACCGTCGGTGGTGGCGTCGTTGGCGGCGTGGATTCGTTGGAGCGCGGGGATGTCGCCGGGTTTGGCGGGGCGGCGTTTATAGGTGGACTCGAAGCGTGCGGCCTCGGCGGTTTCGACGGCGACGGTGTAATCGGCGAGCGAGGTGGCGAAGCCGTAGCGGCGGAAGATATCCTGGTTCCCGAACAGCAGTGCGGCGTGGTATTTGTGGGTCTTGAGGTAGGCCAGGGCGTCTTCCAGGAGCATGGCGGCGATGCCTTTGCCTCGGTGGCGAGATGCGGTGGTGAGCCAGCCGAGGCCGCCGATGCGCAGGCGCGCCTCTCCGATGCGGACGGTCTCCGTGGTGATGCGGAGGGCTCCGGCGATTTCGCCTTTGGCAACGGCGATGCGGGTATGTTCGACTTCGTGTCCGGGGTGGTTTCCGCCGAAGGTCTCGAGCCAGTACCGCGAGGCGCCCGGATCGGGGGCGTGCTCTTTCGCGATCAGGTCGTGCGCGAGCCTCAGTTCTTCGGGGGATTCCGCCGGTTTGATTGCGAGTTCCATCTCGACTGCCTGTCTGTGTTTCGGGACCAATTGCGTATTCACGAGATTTTAACACAGAGCGGGGAATTGTGGAGGGAGAAAGGCAATTACGAAAATCGGCGTTACAGCCATTGGACGAATTCGATGACGTTGTTGTCGGGGTCGGCGAGGTAGAGCCAGCGGACGCTGTTGGGGATTTCGAGCGGGCCTTTCAGGAGAGGGACGTTGTGGTCGCGTAGGATGGCGCAGGTATCGTCGAGGTTGGGCGTGGCGAGGGCCAGGTGCGGGCAGTAGGGCTCGCGCGGGGGCGCGGGATTGCAGGCGATGGGGTTGTTGTTTTCGTCGAGAGCCTGGAGGAGTTCCAGGTTTGCGCCGTCGAGTTCGAGGAAGGCGAAGGCTTCGTGGTGTTCTTCGTCGAGCTTGCGGAACATGAGGCGCAGGCCGAGGGCTTCGGTGTAGAAGCGGATGGCGCGATCGAGATCGGAGACGGCGAAGGCGATGTGGTCGGCCTTGAGCATGCTTGGGATCCTTTGTGAGTTAAGCGTTGCCTGCGGCTATTCCTGCATTCTTCGTGCTCGGCAGTTCTCGTAGCTCCCCTTTCCAAGGGGAGTCTTCTTCCCACCAAGAAATCCCCTTGGAAAGGGGAGCTACGAGAACGAGCACGAAAAGTCATGGCTATTCGTGGCGCAGGGCTTCCACGGGGTCCATGTCGGCGGCGCGGAGCGCGGGATAGAGGCCGAAGATCAGGCCTACCAGCGCGGAGATGGAGAAGGCCGCGAGGGGGGACCACAGGGTGACGATGGTTTTCATGTCGGCGAAGTGGCGTACGAAGATGGGGATGATGAGACCGAGGGCGACGCCGATGATGCCGCCGGTGCCGGATAGCAGGATGGTCTCGATGAGGAATTGCATGACGATGTCGCGCCGCTTCGCGCCGAGGGCGCGGCGGATGCCGATCTCGCGCGTGCGCTCAGTGACGCTGGCGAGCATGATGTTCATGATGCCAATGCCGCCGACGAGGAGCGAGATGGCGGCGATAGCGCCGAGCACGACGTTGAAGATGCGCTTCTGGCGTTCGGCCTGTTGGAGCAGGAACAGCGGGACGGTGACTTCGTAGTCCTTTTTGTCGTGGTAGCGCTGGATGAGGTCTTCGATGATGCGGCCGGTTTCGAGGACGTCGTCGAGGCTGGTGACTTTTACGGTGAGTTCGTGTAGTTGGACGCGTTCGGCCTGCATGCTGCCGGAGGAGCGTTTGATGACGAGTTCGCCGAAGCGTTCGCGTGCGGCGGACAGCGGGATGAACATGCGGAATGCGGCGGCCTGAGCGCCTCCATTTGACGCGGGCGCGGCGGCACCGGGGGCGCCCTGGGCCTGACCGGCGGAGCGCGGCTGGACCACGCCGACCACGAGGTAGTAGTCGCTGCCGACCTGGACGGCGTTTCCGATGGGGTCGTCGATGGGAAAGAGTTCCTTGGCCATGTTGGAGTCGATGACGCAGACGTTCTTGACACCGTCTTCCTCGCGCTTGGTGAAGAAGCGTCCGCGCTGGAGCACGTCGTGGGACATTTCGTGGTGCTTGGCCAGGGTGCCGACGACTTCGCAATCGACGCGGCGATCGCGGTACCAGACGTCCTGTCGCAGGATGCGGCTGGGCAGCACGGTCGCGACGCTGGGGATGGTTTGCGCGATCCGGTCGGCGTCGTTGTAGGTGAGCCCGTATTCGATGGCC
>JAVEWL010000446.1:0-5041 GCA_034004565.1 FCB group bacterium
GCCCACGTTGATCCACGCGTGCAAGCCGTTCGCCTGCAAACGGTCCAGCGACGCCGCGTCCGCCGTCGCCTGAACGAGATTAAACCCCGCCTTTGCGGCCGCCTGCAACGCGGCATCGTCCTTCGGATTCTCATAAAGCCCCAGCACGAACGTCCGCTTGCCGTCCACGACCAGCATGCGGTCATCCGCAATCGAAACCTCGGCGGCCCAGGCCCCAAGGCTTACCAGCAAGCCCAGCATCGCAACACAGAATCGCTTAGTCTTCTCCTCACGGTTTGAAGCACCTCAACACAGCGTCCCGCCATCATAGAGTCCCAACCGCTCCACCGCAAACGTCTGTTGACGCCCCAACAGGATGGGGCTATCATGGCGATGTGTGGGCAAGTGCCATCCTGCCCGAAAACGGAGGATTCGGCAATGATCGTATCAAAGCTCTTCCCCGTCTCTCTCGGAGTCTTCTGCATTCTCCTCGCAACCGGTTGCCCAAGGCCTCCCCTTCGCATGGTACACGACCAGGGCAACCGCACCATGCTCGGCTGGTACAGCGAACTCAACCCCGTGGCCGACAATACCTGGGGCCAGCAAACCGGCGACGACTTCGTGCTCAGCGCAGGCAACAACGTCATTACGCAAATCCGCTGGTGGGGGGCCTATCGCGACGATATCCCCGTCGGAGACGATTTCACTTTCCGAATCTACGACGACACCGGCGCGCTTGCCCCGTCGACCACGGTTGCCGCCGAACACCACGCCGGCGCCGTCAACCGCACCCTCACCGAAGATATCGTTTACTGCAGCGGCGACGTTCTCAACGTCTACGCGTACACCTGCACAATCCCCGCGACGACTTTTGAACCCGGACGCCGCTATTTCCTCGTCATCCTCAACGACACCGGCAAGTGGATGTGGACCCTCTGCGAAATCTCCGAGGCCGGCAACGAGCTCTGCATCCGCCGCAACACCACCTCCAGCGCGTGGGCCGCCTACGGCACCGACGCCGCGTTCCAACTCTGGACCAACCGGCGTTGAAGGCACCGGCATAACCTGCTAACGTGTTTGCAGATCCCGGGTCCGGACGTAAGGCAGAGAATCAAGCGTTGTGCTCTTGGGTATCCCCTACAAGCCGCGTGACGAAGTGTCTTTCTCCCTCTCCCCCTGGGAGAGGGTGGGGTGAGGGCTTATCCCAGCAGCTTCGCTCTTTCACCTCGACGTCCCTTCCGAGTCATCGCGAGCGCAGCGAAGCAACCTCTTCAACCCACGGCTTCAATTGAAGAGAATGGTCTCATGTAACCCCGAATTCCTATTCGGACTCTTGAAGTAGTAGCGTTGCGCCACCAAGAAAAAGCAAAGACCCCGAATGGAATTCGGGGTTACATGACGTTGCTTCGCTACGCTCGCAAGGACTCGGGGGTGAAGGCGTGGGGAAAAACCAGGGTCGGTGGTGTTAGCCCTCACCCCGGCCCTCTCCCAAAGGGAGAGGGAGAAAGACACTTCGTCACGCGGCTTGAAAGGGACACCCGAAGAAAGACCTGCGAGGCCGCCGGTGCCGCGGGCCTGCACCCCCAGCAGCCGAGGGACAAGGAATAACCTCCTCTCGTCGCGTAATTCGTGTCATTACTGGTTGCATTCCACATTTCCCGCTTGCATCTTGCCCCGCACTTCGCCAAACTCTACCCCATTATTCTTCTGCGAACCTGTCGGGCGTATTCGGCGGCGTCCCGCCGCACGGAGGGGATCTCATGGCCAAGAAGCGCGTGTTGATGCTGGTCGGCGGCGAATACCATCCTTTCGAGGCCTGCGCCGCCATCTTCAAGGAATTCGTCGAGGCATCCGGCCGCTACACCGTTACGGTCACCGCCGACCTCGACACGCTAAAGGCCGACGCCGTCGCCAAGTTCGACGCGGTCGTGCTCACCATGCACGCCGCCGACATCAAGAAGCCCCAACTGGACGGCCTCTTGAACTTCGTCGAAAAAGGCGGCGCCCTCGTCGCGCTCCACACGGCCGCCGCATCCTTCAAGAAGCAGGACGCCTACATCGACCTCATCGGCGGCGTCTTCAAGGGTCACGGCGAAATCATCGAGTTCCCGCTCACCTTCACCGGCGCCGACAGCATGATCACTCGCCGCATCCCGTCGTTCCGTATCACCGACGAGATCTACTTGCTCGATCGCTTCGACGCATCGAAGTGTGAAGTGCTCGCCACGGCCTATTGGCAGGGTGAAACGGTCCCCGTTATTTACACCAAGTCCCACGGCAAGGGCCGCGTGTTCGTATCGCTACTCGGCCACGACATGCGCGCCTACCTGCATCCGGGATTTGAGAAGACCACCCTGCGCGGTCTTGACTGGGCTCTCGGCCGCGAGGAGCGCAAGACGCTCAAGGCCGGCGTGGTCGGCTACGGCCCGTCGTTCAACATGGGCCGCGGCCACATGACTTGGATGCGCAACGCGGCGGGTTTTGACGCCGTCGCCGCCTGCGACATCGACCCGGCGCGATGCAAGGCCGCCGAGGAAGAGAACCCCGGCATCGAGACCTACCCCAACCTCACGGCCATGCTGAAGAAAACCGACGCCGAGCTCATCGTGGTCATCACGCCCCACAACACCCACGCGAAACTCGTGCAGCAGATCCTCAATTCCGGCCGCCACGCCATCACCGAAAAGCCCTTCTGCGTCACCACGAAAGAGGCCGACGCCATGATCGACGCCGCGCGCAAGAACAAGCGCATGCTGAGCGTCTTCCACAACCGCCGCTGGGACGGCGATTACATGACCCTGCGCAAGATCATGGAATCGGGCGCGATCGGCGAGGTCTTCCACATCGAGGCCTGCTTCGGCGGTTACGGCCACCCGAGCTATTGGTGGCGTTCGCACAAACCCATCGCGGGCGGCGCGTTCTACGATGGGGGCGCGCATTTCGTCGATTGGATTCTCAACATGGTGCCCTCGAAGATCGCCGAGGTCTCGGGCTACTTCCAATTTAAGAAAGAGTGGTTCGATGTGACCAACGAGGACCACTGCGAAGCGCTCATCCGTTTCCAGAACGGCGTTCGCGCCAGCCTCGAGATTTCCGCTCTCGCCGCCGCGCGCAAGAGCCGCTGGCGCATCCTCGGTTCCAAGGGCTCCATCGAGGAGATCGATTACGAACGCTGCCGCGTGACCCACTTCGGCCTCGGCCTGCGCCACGAATCGGTGGTAACGTATCTCCCCTCCGACTGGGAAGCCTACTACCGCAACGTCGCGGATCACCTGTTGCTCGGCGAACCCCTCGCCGTGACCGCCGAGAGCGCGCGCCGCGTCATCGGCGTCATCGAGACGGCCGAGAAATCCTCGCGCGCGGGCAAGGCGATGCCCGTTCCCAAGGGCTGCGAGTAACCGAGGACCCATGACCAAACCGGGCACAGCGTCGGCGGGGAAAAGCATCGGCATTGCCGCCGCGATGCTCGCGATAAGCGCGCTCCTGAGCCGTATCCTCGGCCTGGGCCGCGAGGTGATCATCGCCGGCTACTTCGGCGCGGGCCCGGATGTGGACGCCTACCGGGCCTCGTTTACCTTGCCGGATTTGCTCAACTACCTCATCGCGGGCGGCGCGCTCTCGATTACCTTTGTACCCATGTTCCTTGGCTATATGTCGCGCGACGACGAACGCGGTGGCTGGCGCCTCTTCTCGACCGTCATCAGTACCATGGGGCTTCTGTTCGTCGCGTTCACGCTGCTCGCGGAGGCCCTTGCCCCTCAGATCGTCGCGTGGCTGAACCCCGGTTTTCGATCCGAGTCCGTTGATCCTCAAACCCTCGCCCTCGCCGTAACCATGACGCGCATCGTGCTCCCCGCGCAATTGGCCTTCTACGTCGGCGGCCTTATCCAGAGCACCCTGTTCGCGCGCGGCGTGTTCTGGCCCGCGGCCGTCTCACCGCTAATCTACAACCTCGGCATCATCCTCGGCGGTGTCTTCTTGAGTCCCTGGTTCGGCATTCAGGGCTTCTCCATCGGCGTCCTGATAGGCGCCGTGCTCGGTCCGCTCTGCGTCCCACTCTGGGCCGCGCGCAACCGTATTCGGTTCCAATGGAGCTTCGCCCCGCGCGATCCCGGCTTCATCGAGTACCTGCTGCTCTCGCTTCCGCTGATGATCGGCGTCAGCCTTGTCACTGTCGACGAATGGTTCCTGCGCTACTTCGCATCTAGCGACGAAGGCGCCATCGCGCTGCTGGGCTACTCACGCACGCTTATGATGGTACTCTTCGCCATGCTCGGCCAGGCAACCGGACAAGCCGCGCTCCCCTATCTTACGCGCCTCTACCAGGAAGGCCGCGGACAGGACATGGAGCGCCTGCTCGCCGCCAGCGCGCAACGCATCGGGTTTTTCGCCGTGCTGGCCGCGACCGCCCTCGCCGTCATGGCGGAGCCCGTCATCCGGCTGATCTACGAGCGCGGCCGCTTCTCTCCCGAAGACACGGCCCTCGCGGCGTCATACTTGATCCCCTTCGCCTGCGGCCTCGCCGGATGGAGCCTGCAGGTTGTGATCGTGCGCGGTTTTTACGCCCGCAAGGACACCCTTACTCCCATGCTCATCGGCACCGCCGTTGCCGTCGCCGCCGTGCCCCTCTACTGGTCTCTGTTCCACGCCTACGGCCCCTGGGGGCTCGCCGTCGCCAGTTCCCTCGGCGTCACGGCCAACGCCGTCCTCACCGCCGCGTTCTACCGCTGGCACAAAGGCCCGCTCCCCGTCCAACCCATCTTCGCCGGCCTCGCCCGGGGCATCGCCTTCGCCATCCCCTGCGGCATCGCCGCCCACTACGCCGCCGCGCTCCCCTTCCCCCCAACGCTCTCCAAGTTTGTCATCACCCTGCTCCACCTGAGCGCCATGTCCCTCGCCTACGGCATCGTTTTCCTAATTCTGGCTTTCATTATCCGCCCCCCCGAATTCGACATCATTACCGCACGCCTCAAACGCCGCCTCTCCCGCCCCTGACCCGCCCCATCGACATGCCACCTCCAAACTTGTTTGGGGGTGCTTGGGTGAATGCCAAGAGCCTCCC
>JAVEWL010000447.1:0-5040 GCA_034004565.1 FCB group bacterium
CACTACCGGCGGGCCGTGCGGTACGTGGAGCGTAACCCGGTGCGCGCGGGTCTGGTGGCGCGCGCGGAAGAGTATCCGTGGTCGAGCGCGGCCGCGCATTGCGGGCAGGGGCATGACCCGCTCGTGGCCGAGGCGCCTGATTTCGCGGACGCGGTGGGGGACTGGACGGCCTGGTTGCGCGACCCGGAGGACGAGGCCACGCTTCAAAGCCTTCGCTTGCACACGCGCACCGGGCGACCTTTGGGGGGTGACGGATTTCTCAGCGCTTTGGAGGGCCTGTTGGGCCGCGCCGTTCGCCCCAGGAAGGTTGGACGCCCCGGCAAGAGCAAGGTCTGAGGGCGCTGCAAGTGAAGAAATAAGCGACCCCTATTCTTTCGTGCTCGTGCTCGTGCTCGTGCTCGTAATCGATTCTTCTTCATACTCGTCATCGTAATCGTACTCGTAATCGGCGGTTTCTTAATCCGAGTACGATTACGATGACGAGTACGATTACGAAGGAAACCAATCGATTACGAGCACGATTACGAGCACGAGCACGAAAGGCAGGCGGGAAGTGGCGAATGAAAGCGCTGAGCCTGGAAGCTCTTGCGCTTAAGTTGGCGCCATTGGGTAGCGTCCCCTATTTCCCCCCTGTTTTCCCATTGAGTGTATGGTGTAATTAATCGATCGGGATGAGTGAATTTGGGGCATCACAGGTAACTTGAATCGGGGGCGTCTATATAGGTAGACTTCGCGCGTTCTGGGGCAATAAATGAGGGGGGTGGGATATGCTACATGAACCGGCGGCACAGGTGGGCAAGGACCTCGCGGCATCGTACAAGATGCGAATTGGTGTCTGGATGTTTCTCCTCTACGCAATTCTGTACGGGGGATTCGTCGCTCTGAACGTACTCAAACCGGTCGCGATGGAAACGCCCGTGATTCTGGGGATGAACCTTGCGGTCACGTACGGGTTCGGGCTGATCGTCTTCGCGCTGGTGCTGGCTTTGGTCTATACGGCCTTGTGCAGCGCCAAGGAACGGGAATTGAATGCCACCGCTTCCGGCAAAGGCGGTGCGTAATGGCTATTACGGTATTCCTTGCCTTTGTCGGACTGGTGCTGGGTCTATCCTTTTTTCTGGCTCGGCGCACCAAGTCGGCCAGCGGCTATTACGCGGCCGGGGGGTCGATCCACTGGTCTGTGAACGGCATAGCGTTTGCCGGGGACTATTTGTCTGCCGCGTCCTTCCTCGGAATCTGCGGCATGATCGCCACGGCGGGGTATGATGGGTTTCTGTATTCGATCGGCTATCTGGCGGGCTGGATTGTAGCCCTGTTTATCGTGGCCGAACCGATGAAGCGCCTCGGCAAGTACACCTTCACCGATGCCCTCGATGCGAAGTTCAACTCGAAGGGAATCAAGCTGGCCGCCGCGGTAAGCACGCTGATCGTTTCGATCTGTTACTTGATTCCGCAGATGGTGGGCGCGGGTGTCTTGGTGGAACCGCTGCTGGGTCTTCCGCACGCGGCGGGCGTGATCATCGTCGGCGCGATCGTCATCACCATCGTCGCGACCGCGGGAATGACCTCGACGACCTACGTGCAATTCCTCAAGGGGGGCATGCTCATCATTTTCTCGCTTGCCCTGGTGATCGGGGTTTGCGTTCGCGGGCTTTCCACGACGCCGGACCGGTTAACGCCGGGGCAGGATGGCAAGGCTCCGTTCCGCCCGCACCTGGAACTGGCGGCGGTCGAGCAGGCGGGGAAGATGGTTCCCGCGGACTCCGCGTGGGAGGTGGTGGAATGGCAGGAATCCAAGGCCCCAAAGGCGACGCTGGCGAAACTGGCGAAAGATGGCCAGAATTCATGGTGGGTGCTGTCCACGCCGGAAGACGGCGCACCCGCGTTCCTGGAGACGCAGTGGGAGGCCGTCGACGCGTCCGGCGCGAAGACCATCAACGGCGCTCCGGCATCCCCCGAGAATCAACTCCGGTATGAGGGCAATCTGGTGGCGATTCAGGGCAAGACCGGCCCGGAAGCCACGACGGGCAGCATCTCTCCCTTCCGCTTTTTGGCCCTGCTCGGCGACAAGGACACGATTGTACGGCGCTGGGCCTCAACGAAGATCACCGACTCGACGGGCGACGCGGTTACGGTGCATGTTCCGGTCTTAACGCCGGGCAACCTGGTCCTGCGTCCGGGTTTGAAGTACAAGCTCGAGGGAAGCACGCCGCTTCAGAAACTCGACTTCATATCGCTGATGCTCGCGCTCTTCTGCGGCACGGCGGCCTTGCCGCACATTCTGATCCGCTACTACACGGTGCCGAGCCCGGCGTGCGCCCGCAAGTCGACGATTGTGGCGATTGCCGCGATCGGTTTCTTCTACATTCTGACCCTATTCATGGGACTGGGCGCGATGGTCAGCGGCGTGGTGAACCTGGCGGACAACAACATGTCCGCTCCGCTGTTGGCGAAATCCTTCGGGACGCTCCTGTTCGCCCTTATTTCGGCCATCGCGTTCGCGACGGTGCTTGGGACGGTCAGTGGTTTGATTGTCGCCGCTTCGGGCGCGGTTGCGCACGATCTGATGGACCGCTTCGCGGGCATTAATATGGACGAATCGCAGAAGGTGCGAGCGGGCAAAGCGGCCGCGTTCGGCGTGGGCATCCTGGCGATCGTGCTGGGCATTCTCTTTAAGGGCATGAACGTGAACTTCCTGGTGGGCCTGGCCTTTGCGGTCGCGGCCTCGGCCAATTTGCCGGCGATTATCATGCTGCTTTTCTGGAAGAAGACCACGGCGCAGGGGATTACCGCCTCGATCGTGATCGGCATTATTACGGCTTTGGTGCTCATTCTCCTGTCGCCGAGCATGTTCAAGCAGTACGGCTGGGATCCGCTGAGCGCGCCGGTGCCGTTTGACAACCCCGGATTCATTTCGATACCGTTGAGTTTCATCACGTTGGTGATTGTGTCGCTCATGAGTCAAAAAAGGATTGCCGTGTCACGGTGACCGAACAAACGCGTGTCAACCTACACTGCCACTCGACATTAAGTGACGGCGGGCTCTCACCCGATGAGCTCGCCGTTTTGCTTTCCGACCATGGTGTGCGCGCGGCCGCGCTGACCGATCACGATAGCATTGACGGCATCGAGGACTTCCGCAAGGCGGCGGCGCGCAAAGGAATGGGCTCGATTACCGGAGTGGAGATTTCCGCCCAGGGTCCCGACGGGGCCGAGCTACATGTGCTGGGCTACGGGTTCGACCCGGGAAACGCCGCTCTGTGCGAGGCCCTGCGCCGCCTGCGCAGCGTTAACCGCCAGGTGCCTCCGGGCACCATTCAGGAGGCCTGGCTCCAACCGGGGGGCGAAGAGGCTCGCCGCGCAACTCCCTCCGCGACCATCCCCGTCGCCGAGGCGATTGCCCTGCTTCATGCGGCCAACGGAATCGCGGTGCTGGCGCATCCCGTTACGCCGGGACAGGATCTCCGCGTCGAGGCCATCGATGCGTTGCTGACTGAACTGAAGCAAGTGGGCCTCGACGGAATCGAGGCGTTCTACTGCGGGTACTCCGAGGAGACCCGCGAAGCCCTTCTCGCGCTGGCGGAAAAGCACGGACTTCTCGTCAGCGCGGGCAGCGATTTCCACGCCGTGTCCCGCCCCGGTCTTTGCGAGCCGGGAATCGAAATGCCCACCGCGCTCTGGAGGCAATTTCGAGATGCGGTCATTGAGACCACTTCCGAAACGGCCGAGGCCGCCGCAAAAGCGGGTGTGCCGTCCGAAAGAAGATTCATCTCGCCCTGGAGTTCGTTTACCCTGCGGATTGTCCTTCCCACCTTTCTTGCCATCGCCCTGTTTGTGTTCGCGATCTATTGGATCATCATTCCGGCCTTCGAGGCGAGGCTCCTCGATCGCAAGCGCGAGATGATCCGCGAGTTGACCAACCTGGCCTGCGGCATCCTGTCGGAGAGCGACCGCGAAGTCCGCGCGGGACGCTTGTCACTCGCACAGGCACAGGATATGGCCGCAAGACGCATCGGGGCGCTTCGCTACGGGAAGGAGGGCAAAGACTACTTCTGGCTGATGGACACCCATCCGCGGATGGTATCGCACCCATACGTCCCCGAACTCGACGGTCAGGATCTCACGGACTTCAAGGATCAGCGCGGGGTGCGCATCTTCGTCGAGTTCGTCAATGTCCTCAAGACCAGTGAAGACGGATACGTCGAATACGTCTGGCAGTGGAAAGACGATCCCGGCCGCCTGGCGCCCAAGCAGTCCTATATCAAGAAGTTCGCCCCCTGGGACTGGATCGTGGGCACGGGCCTGTACGTGGAAGACGTGCGCAACGAGATTAAGGCCATGGAAACGCGGATGGTCCATGTCTCTTTGGGCATCACCGCTGTAAGCGCGCTGCTCCTCGTTTTTGTGGCCCTTCAGAGCATGACCATCGAGCGGCGCAGACGCTATGCCGAGGACGAACTTCGCGAATCCCACGAGAAGTACCGCACCCTGGTTGAAGCGGCCACCGATGGAATACTTATGGTGCTTGACGGGCGCTGCACCTACGCCAACAGGACCATGGCCGAGATGCTGGGCTATTCCGAGGCGGACTTTGCGCTGCTCGACCTTGCCGATTTCTTCCCAGAGGATGCGGGCAAGGACAGCATCGGGCGCCTGCTCTCCGAAGGCCGGCCCATCCCGCCGCTTTGCGAATCGCGGTTGCGGACGAAAGGGGGCGACACCGTCGAGGTCGCGATCACGGTTACGCCGATCTCTTCCGCGGGCCGCAGCGGTTTCATCCTGGCCGCGCGCGACCTCGACACGCGGAAGCCGGGCGAGCCCGATCGCAGGCGCCGGGAAATCGAACGCGAGAACCTGATTGCCGAGCTTCAGGCCTCCCTCATGTTCCTCCACGAACCGGTCTCGGCCTGCGTGACCGAAGTCGTTTCGTGCGAGATGCGGGAACCCATTTCGCGAGCCGTCGAGATCATGACGCGCCATGGCGCCTCCGCCATTTTGATCACGTCCGGAGGCGAAACCACGGGCATTGTGACCGATCGG
>JAVEWL010000448.1:0-5040 GCA_034004565.1 FCB group bacterium
GGGGGGGGCGTTGGGGGGGGGGGGTGACTTTTTCCTGGACGGTCTGGCGGACGGCTAGGGGGCGTTGCCTCAACAATTCCGTTGGGATTTCCTGCATGAAGCGGCTGGTTTTGGACATCTTCTCTTTGCCGTGTTTGTTGCGGGAGATGGCTTCGAAGATGGTGACGTGGCGCTGGCCCCGGGTGAGGGCGACGTAGAAGAGGCGGCGTTCTTCGTCGAGACCGCCTTCGCTGACGCTGCGTTCGTGGGGCAACAGTCCTTCTTCGAGGCCCATGATGAAGACGAAGGGGAACTCGAGGCCCTTGGCGCTGTGGATGGTCATGAGGGAGACGCCCTCGTTCTTGCGTTTGGCCTTGCCTCGTTGGCCGTCGGAGGGGTCGAGCGAGGTGTTGTCGAGGAAGCCTGAGAGGGTGGGCTTATCGGTGTTCTTCTCGTAGTCGGCGACGGCCTGGACGACGGCTTCGACGTAGGACCAGCGGGCCATCATCTGTTCGGGCTGTTTGGAGGTGCGGCCGATCTCGCCCCGGTAGTCGATGCGTTCGATGAGTTCGTGGACGAGACCTCGCAGTGTGCCTTCGCGGTCCTTCAGGCGGCGGCGGAAATCCCGCATGAGGGCGAGGAACTCGGTGAGTCCTTTGCGGGCCTCGCCGGTGAGCCAGTCACGCTTGAGGGCGGCGTCGAGGCCCTTGATGAAGGTCATGGACTCGGCGCGGCAGAGGTCGTGCACCCGGTGCAGGGTGACGTCGCCGATGCCGCGGCGCGGCACGTTGATGATGCGCAGGATGGGGGCCTCGTCGTAAGGGTTTGACAAAGCCTTCAGGTAGCTGAGGATGTCGCGGACTTCGCTGCGTTCGAAGAAGTCCTGGCCGCCGTAGACGGTGTAGGGGATGCCGGCCTGGCGAAAAGCGATTTCGATGGGACGTGACTGGGTGTTGGAACGGTAGAGCACGGCGAAGTCGGCGTAGTTCGCGCCGGTGCGTTCGCGGATCATCTCCAGCCACTTGACGGCGGATTTGGCTTCGTGTTCGTCGTCGCCGTTGACAAGCCAATCGATGACGCGGCCTTTTCCGAGGTTGGACCAGAGCTTCTTTTCGCGGCGGTTGGCGTTGTTCGAGATGACTCGGTTCGCGGCTTCGAGAATGGTCTCGGTGGAGCGGTAGTTCTGCTCGAGTTTGACGATGTGGGCACCGGGGAAGTCGCGCTCGAATTCGAGGATGTTGCGGATGTCCGCGCCGCGCCAGCCGTAGATGGACTGGTCGTCGTCGCCGACCACGCAGAGGTTGCGGTGTTCGCCCGCGAGTGCCTTCAAGAGCGCGTATTGGACGGGGTTCGTGTCCTGGAACTCGTCGACCATGACGTAGCGGAACTTCTTACGGTAGCGCTCGAGGACGGGGGGGAAATCGCGCCAGATCTTGAGGGTCAGGAGGAGCAGATCGTCAAAGTCGAGTGCGTTGGCGGCGCGCAGGGCGGACTGGTAGCGCTCGAAGATATCGGGCAGCCACTTGGCGTATTTCTCTTCGGTTTCGTTTGGTTCTTTGGGCGGAGCGGCCGGCGGGCCGTCGGTATTCTTCATCGCGCCGATGTGTCCGATGAAGGTCTCCGGGCTGAAGGTGTCGCCGATGCCGTCGAGGTCGGCGAGGATGCGGCGCAGACGCGTGCGGGTCTCACTTTCGGACGAGATGGTGAAGTCCTTGCGGTAGCCGAGCCGTTCGATTTCCGTGCGAAGAATGCGCAGGCAGAACGAGTGAAACGTCGAGATGACGATGTCGGTGGCGGCCTTGGGTCCGACGAGGGAGGCGACGCGTTCTCGCATTTCACCGGCGGCCTTGTTGGTGAAGGTGACGGCGACGATCTCGCCGGGCTTAGCGCGGCCGGTGCCGATGATGTAGGCCACGCGCCGGGTGATGACGCGAGTCTTGCCACTGCCCGCGCCGGCGAGCACGAGTACGGGGCCTTCGGTTTGTAGGACGGCTTCCCCCTGGGGCGGATTGAGGCCTTCTAATAGTCGGTCTGGGTGGTGCAACGATACTTCTTTCCGCGTTATGAATAAGAGCTTCCCTTGCCAATGAAGAGGCGGATTGTAACAGGACGGAGCGGGATTTTCGATTGGGAGAAGGGATGAGCCGGAAAACGGGGACAGTTTCCACTTTTGGTTTTCGGGGCTGGTTGACTGTTGGGACTGAGCCGAAGTTGGGGGCTTCGCAGGTAGGCCTACTACTCATCAAAAGTGGAACAGTCCCCGTTTTCCGATTGTTTGTGCGAGGGTTTGTTGGTGCGGGCTTGCCATTCTTGTTCGAGGCGGGGGCGGGGTTTCCAGCGGCGGTGGAGCCAGAGCCATTGGCCGGGGTAGGCGCGGACGAGGGTTTCGATGGCGTCCTGGACGAGCTGGGAGTTTTCGACCAGGTCGGCGTGGAGGTTGCCGGTACGGGTGAATGTGAGGGGTGGGGAGATGATTAGGCGGTAATCGCCGTTGGGTTGGCGGACCATGCAGATGGGGTGCACGGGGATCTTGGCGCGCAGGGCGACCATGACGGGAGCGATGGTGGCCCAGCAGGGGCGGCCGAAGTAGGTCACGGGCACGGCGCTGCTGGTGGGGCTTTGATCGGCGAGGACGCCGGATACCCAGCCTTCCTTGAGGAGGCGGAGGAGTTCGTTGCCGGCGTTGGCTTTGCCCAGGGTGACGGTGCCGAGGGATTGGCGCGTGCGGTCGACGAGCCGGTTGAGGAGTTCGTCGTTGAGGGGGCGGACGACTTCGGCGACGTTGAGGCCGAGGGCGGTGAGAAGGGGGGCCATCCATTCCCAGTTGCCGAGGTGCGCGCCGGCGAACATGATGCCTTTGCTGCGGTCGAGGAGGTCGAAGCCTTCAACGGTTATGGCGCCGGATTCAAGTAACTTGGGGATCTCGGGGATGTGGCTGAACTCGGCGGCAACGATGCCCAGGTTTTCGGTGGCGTGGAGTAGGATGCGGCGCTTTTCGGCGGAGGTGAGTGTTTCGCCGTAGGCGGTGTCGATGTTGGCGTAGGCGTCGCGGCGGACGCGTGGGACCAAGTGGTAGGCGATGCGGCCGAGGAGTTTGCCGACGGAGCGGGCTACGGGGAGGGGGAGCGCTTTTGTTATGCCGGCGAATGCTACGGTGGCGATGGCCGTGGCGCGGCGTACTGCTCTCTTCCCCAATCCCGCCATCTGGTGCTCCGGTATTCGTGGTTCGTGGTGAAGCCATTAAGCACCCCCAAACAAGTTTGGAGGTGGCATTTCCTATGAATGGGTCTTATGGGTCCTATGGGTCCTATGGGTCTTATGAAGAGTGGACATTTAATCCAGAACCACTGTTTCGCCGATTCTTGGGGCGAATTTGCGGCAGCCGGCGCCGTAGCTTTCGCGCATGTATTCGATGGCGTCTTCGTCGCCGTGGATAAAGACGATGTTCTTCGGTTTCACCATTTCGATGAAGGCGCCGAGGTCCTCGCGCGGGGCGTGTGCACTGAAATGGAATCGCTGCCGGTTCTCGAGCTTGACCTTGACGGGGGTGCCGCTTAGTTCGAAGGTGAGTGCGTCGCCGGGGTTGGCATTGAGCAGCTTGTAGCCGAGGGTGTCGGGGTCGACGTAGCCCACAAAGAAGATGCCGTGGCGCTTTTCGGTGACCATTTCGGCGGCAATCATGGCCGAGGGCGTGTTCTCCATCATCATGCCGGAGGTGGCGACGATAATGGACGGCTCGCGCAGGAGGTCCTTTACGACCTTTCGTTCCCAGACGTCGCCGATGCGCTTGAACTGTTCGAGCGGGCTGAGGACGGCGCCGGGCCGGAGGTAGTTCTGGTACTGGTCGTAAATCTCGTAGATGGCGCGGCCGAGGCCCGACGTGTAGACGGGCACCTTTGGGAGGCGCTTTTCGCGCTGGAGTCGCGCGATGATGTTGAGGATTTCCTGGGAGCGGCCGAGCGCAAACGCGGGGATCAATACCGTGCCGCCTTCCAAGAGGACAGTGCGTATGGCTTCGGCGAAGCGTGCGATTTCGGCGGCGTAATCGAGTCCTTCTTCCTCGTGGTGCGCGCCGCGAGTGGATTCGACGACGAGCGTGTCGATCTCGATGTTTTCCTCGATGGGCGTGAGGCCCGGCATGAGCTCCTGCTCGCGCATGGTGATGTCGCCGGAGTAGAGGAGGGTGTGGCTCGGGGTTCGGACGAGCACGCTGGCGGCGCCGAGGACGTGGCCGGAGCTGTAGAACTGCACGCGGAACGGCGACTCCCACGTGAGCGCGAACTCGTGGTGGAACGGGAGGCCGTAGGTGCGGCGAATGGCGTATTCGACGTCGCGGTGCGTGTAGAGGGGGTATTCCTGTATGCCGCGTTCGAGGGCAATGGTGGTCATAACCGAGACGCTGTTGTGGAGCATCCGGTCGATGATTTGCAGCGTGGGCTTGGTGGTGTAGCCGCAGACGGTCGGGAACTGCTTCATCAAGTACGGGAGGGACCCGCAATGGTCCACGTGTCCGTGGGATACGATGACGCCGTCGGGCGCACGCGTCAAGAGCGAGAAGTCCGGAAGGGCTCCCAAACCGTCTTTTTTCGGGTGGGTCCCGGCGTCAAGAATGACCTGGTGTCCGTCGGACGCGAAACGATAGCAATTGGCGCCAATCTCGTGGCCGCCGCCAATGGGCATGAACGTTACGTTACTCAAGGAGCTCCTCCAAAACCGGATTGTACTGCGATATCTTCATATTCTCAAAAAGGAGCCGCTCGTGCAAGGACGGAACGGTTTCCCGCGGAGGAGTTACAGGAAAACGGAGCGTTCTCCATCCATCAGTTCGAACAGGTTCAATCCAAAGGTGCGCAGGAGCAGGTCGAGACGCACGATGGGCAGGCCGAGGACGTTCTGATAGCAGCCGTCGTATCGGGCGACGATGAGGCTGCCGGGTCCGTCGACGGTATAAGCGCCGGCGCGGTCGGTGGGGCGCACGGCGTGGACGAAGTGGGCGATCTCGTCCGAGGTGAGGTCGCGGAACGTTACGTCCGTGGTCTCGTAGCCTTCGGCGACCTGCCC
>JAVEWL010000449.1:0-5030 GCA_034004565.1 FCB group bacterium
CTTCTATCATCTGTTTGACTCTCTCCGCATGCACACAAGCGCGATAAGTCTACCAAAAGAATCTGAACATAACAATGCAAGCAAGCGCAAGAAATGGCGCCGCGCCCGATCTGGCATTTCAATCCACTCCCGCGCTACGATGTGGCGCAAGGGCAAGAGGCGAAGGAAGCACACTATGACCTCTCGGGAACGGGTTCTAGCGGCGCTGGCGTTTCAGGAAACGGAGCGCGTGCCGATGGATCTGGGCGGCATGCCGTCCACGTGTATCAGTTGCTTTGCGTACCCACGCCTGGTCGCGGAGCTGGGATTGCCGCCACGGCCACCGCGCGTGTACGACACCGGACAGATGCTGGCCCTGCCCGATCTCGATGTGCTCGACGCGCTGAACTGCGATGTGGTCACCGCCGACCTCGAAATATCGAACGCCTACGAAAACCCGGCTCTGTGGAAACCCTTCGATTTCGGCGGGCGCCTGCCCGCGCTGGTGCGCAATCCTCAGCATTTCAGCGTGCAACCCGACGGGACCGTGTTGCAGCCGGTGAACAATTCGAAGATGCCGCCGGACGCGCACGTCTTCGACACCGAGCACGCGGGACAGTTCGTCTCGCTGGAAGGCGATATTCCGAAGCCGGACCTCGATGCGCTCCGCCGCGAAGGCCGGAACGCCCTGCCCACGGATGCTCAGGTCCGCGCCGCCGCCGAGCACCTGCGCCGCGTGCGCGAGTCGACGGACCGTGCCGTGCTGTTCTGCGGACCGGGCGCGGGACTCGGCATCGCCAATTTCACCGGCCTCGCGATGTTCCCCATGCTTTGCCTGACCGAGCCTGACTTCGTGCACGAACTCCACGAGACCGTGATCGAGTTCGCGATAGCGCGCATGGAGGCCTATCTCGTCGAGGTGCATCCCTATATTGACGTCTATCAGTGCTGCAGCGACGACTGGGGCACCCAACTCAGCACCATCGCCGCCCCGCAGGTGTACCATGACCTCTTCAAGCCCTATTACCGCCGTTTCACCGGCGCCATCCATGCGATTGCGCCCGAAGTGAAAACGTTCCTGCATTCCTGCGGCGCGATCTACGACATCCTCGACGACGTCATCGACAGCGGCTTCGATGTGTTGAACCCCGTGCAATGGACCGCCGGCGGACACGGCTACCGGGAATGGAAAGACAAGTGCCGCGGGCGAATCGCCCTCTGGGGAGGCGGTGTCAACGCCCAGGAGACCCTCCCGCTCGGCACCCCCGAAGAGGTTGCGAGGGAGGCCACCGAGATCACGCGCTACTTGCGAAATGACGGCGGCTTCGTCTTCAACAGCATCCACAACATCCTCGCCGAAGTCCCCGCGAGGAACGTCGTGGCCATGTACCGGGCCGCCGCAAGAGCGTAAGAAAACAACCACGAATCACACGAATGGAATTGGGAGTCGCGTGCAACTCAAAGACGAGCAGTTGGTCCTCATGACTCCCATACTTCCCATGATTCCCATACCTCCCATGGGAAGTATGAGAGTCATGGGAAGTATGGGAGTCATGGGATCTGAGTATCACCCCCTGCGTGTCACCGCAGCGCGGAGGCAAGTTGCTCGGTCCACCCCTCCGACATGACACCGTGGTCTCGGAAGCTCAAGTGCCGCCGGTCCCCGCCCGCGTGCTCCAGCAGCACGTCCAACCGTTGCGATGGCAACAGCCGTTCCGCGCGTTCGGCCCATTCGACAACCGTTACGCCCTCGGGTTCGAAGATTTCTTCGTAGCCTAAATCCAGCACCTCTTCGGGATCGAGCCGGTACAGGTCGACGTGAAACAACCGCGGCGAATCGCCATACTCGTTCACGAGCGTGAACGTGGGACTGTGTATCGGTACGCCTTTCGCGTAATACGCGGCCATCCCGCGCACCAGGCACGTCTTCCCGGCCGCGAGGTCACCCCGCAACGCAACGACCGATCCCGGCGGCACGATAGACGCCAGCACAGTCCCCAATCGCTCGGTTTCCTCGGGCGATCGCGTTTCGAGAATCAGGCTCAACTCCATTGCATCTTCCGGATGGCCTCGCCGTACAGGTTCGCATAGGACTTCGAGGCGCGCTCCCACGAGAAGTCCTGACCCATTCCCGAGAGCTGGACAATCTTGTATGCGGGGCGGTCCTTGTACAGCGCGATGGCCCGCTTCAGCGCTTCCACGAGCGCCGGCGCCGTGGGCGCCTCGAACACGATGCCCGTAGCCTGCTCTTTAGCAATGTTCGCCTTGGTGGCATCGACCACCGTATCCGCGAGCCCGCCCGTTTTCCGCACGATGGGCACCGTGCCGTACTTGAGGCTGTAAAGCTGGCTCAGGCCGCTCGGCTCGAAGTGGCTCGGCATCAGGAAGAAGTCCGCGCCCGCCTCGATCCGGTGCGCGAGAATATCGTCGTAGCGCAATACAAGGTGAAGCTTCTCCGGATACATCTCCGCCGCATCCAGCAGCGCATCCTCGTACAAGGGGTCGCCCGCGCCGAGAATGACCAGTCGCATGTCGAGCTCCATCATCTCGTGAATGGCGCTGACGACCACATCGAAGCCCTTCTGCCACACGATCCGGCTCACAATCCCGATAAGCGGCGCGCTGCCGTTCTCAAACCCGGCCCACTTCATGAGCGCCTCGCGACACTTCGCTTTGCCCGTGAGATCTTCCGGTGTATAGTTCGCCACGATGTTCGGATCCGTAGCGGGATTCCATTCGTCGTAGTCCGCGCCGTTCAGAATCCCCGAGATATCCGCGGACCGCGTCCGCAAAAAGCCTTCCAACCCCGCGCCTTGCTCGCCCGACTGAATCTCCGCCGCATAGCGTCGGCTGACCGCATTGATCTTCGTGGCGAACGCCACGCCCGCCTTCATGATGTTGATGTCGCCGTAGAACTCCATGCACTCGGCGTTGAACAGGTCATACGAAAGCCCGATGTTCGGCAGGCGCCACGACGGATACACGCCCTGGTAAATGAGGTTGTGTATGGTCAGCAGCGACGGCGTGCGCGCGTAGAAATCGTCGCTCGTGTACTTCGTTCGCAGGTACGAAGGGATCAGCGCCGTGTGCCAATCGTTGCAATGCACCACGTCCGGACGCCACCCTGTCCGCTTCACGCCGTCCAGCACCGCCGCGCAGAAAAACGCGAACCGGTCGAGGTTGTCCTCGTATTCCGTGCCGGGGTAGCCGTACAGGTAGTCGCGGTCGAAATAGTAGTCGTTCTGCACCAGGTACAGCGGCACGCCGTTGTTGGGCAGCACCGACTGCCGCAGCACCCCCTCGGCGCGCGGGTGCAGATACTCCGCCACGGCCGGCCCTATCGCCTCGCCCTTCCAGTCCTCCTTCAACGAGCCGTAGCACGGTATCGCCACCCGCACGTCGTGCCCAAGCTTGCGCAACGCCCGCGGCAACGCGTTCGCCACGTCGCCGAGCCCTCCCGTCTTGGCGAGAGGAGTAACTTCGGAGCAGACGTAAAGTATATTCAATGAATCCGCCATGCGATGCAGAACCCCCGCTACGTTATCGCTCGAAGAACAAAGTCCTCTTCGAAGGAAATCACCTGTAAAGAAGGAAATCGTTGTGCCAGAAACTCGGTCAACGACGCCACGATCGGCCGTTCGGTTCCGTCGTGGCCGGCGTCGATAACCGCCATACCCCGTTCCAGGGCATCGACGGCGTCATGATACCCCACGTCGCCCGTCACCAGAACATCAATGTCCGCCGGAACCCGCTTGACCTCGCCGCCACCTGCGCCACCGATGACCGCGATCGTCCGGACCGGCCGGCCGGGCGCGCCGGCCACGCGCACGTGGTCCACGCCCAGCGCCGCGCGAACGCGGTCCGCGACCGCATCCAGCGTCAGGGCCTCGTCGAGCCGCCCGCGAATTCCAAGCCCGATGGTCTTGTCGGGATTTTCCATCGGCACGAGATCGTACGCCGGCTCGTCATAAGGATGGGCGGCCACCAGCGCCGCGATCACCTTCGGCGCATATGCCTTCGTCATGAGCGTCTCGAGGCGCCGCTCCGGCTCCTCATTCAGCTTGCACTTCTCGCCGCTGTACGGGTCCGCCGCCTCGCTAGGCATGAACGTGCCGATGCCGGGCGTGCTGAAGGTGCACTGCGTGTACTCCCCAATCTTGCCGGCGCCCGCATCGCATATCGCCTGGCGCACCGCCACAAGGTGCGATTCCGGCACGAACGTGACCAGCTTCACCTGCGCGGCTTGCTGCGCGCACAGCAACGGTTCGCAGTCCGCCAACGCGAGGCGCTCGGCGAGCAGGGTGTTTACCCCGCCGGGGATTACGTCGAGGTTGGTGTGCGCGGCGAAACACGCAATGTTGCCGTGGGCAAGGTCGATGCACAGGCGCACCTGCGGGTCGTCCGTGCGAAGGGTCTCGAGCGGCTCCCACATTGTCGGATGGTGCGAGACGATCATCTGCGCACCGGCCTCGCGGGCCTTCTCGTAGGCCGCCCGCGTGACGCTGAGCGCCACCAGCACGCGGCTCACTTCCGAATCCAGCGCGCCGATGCGCAGGCCGGGCTTATCCCACGAATAGGCGAATCCGGGCGGGGCGAGTTCTTCCAGCGCGAGACAAACCTCGCCCACCCTCACGAGGGCCGCTCCATTGACAGCGCGGCATAGCCCACCACGCGGTCATAGTCGCCCGACGCGCGCGCGCTGGTCCGATAGTCGAGCAGCGACCACGACGTGGCCTTTCGCTCCAAGGCATAGGCCATCGCGGCGACCACCGCCGCCGCGCCGCACATGCTGTATTCTTCACGTTGTCCCGGTTGCACCAGTCTTGTCCAATCCTTCTCGAGCACAATGTCCAATGTTGCCCTGTCGATCCGGTTCGCGGTGTCTTCCGGATGATAATGAGATAAGTCGGTCGAGGCAATAACCAGGTCGTCCGGGTGGCCCCGGCGCGCCAGCCATTCCCCCGCGCGCGCGTGCCGCTCGCTCGAAGGCGAACCAAACAGGATCGGCACGATCGGCACCTCGCCCACCGCCACCGCGAGGAACGGAAGCT
>JAVEWL010000450.1:0-5025 GCA_034004565.1 FCB group bacterium
AACCTTCGGCCCGTGGAGTGCGGTGACCAGCTCCGCGTTGGCGTCGTGGTGGCGCCGAAACAGCGATTATACAGGCGTTAGCCCGGATCAACCCGCCAGTCGAGCGTCGTAAGCGCGCGTCGGCATTAACCACGAAACACGAAACTTCACGAAAACGGGGACATAATGAAAAGGATACTGGGATTCGCTCTTGGTCTGATGCTAACGCAGGCGCAGGCCGTAGTGCCGCCCGCGGCGCGGTGGACATTGGACGCGGTGGATGGGGGTAAGGTTGAAGAGGCTGGCGGGATGCATCACGGCCAGGCGCATGGCGCGTTGAAAACCGCGCCGGGCGTGGAGGGCAAGTCCCTCTTTTTCGACGGCGCGGCCACGCTTGTCACGGTGCCTTCAGCGCCGGAACTGAGCATCGGCGAGGGGCCGTTCACCGTCGCGGCGTGGGTTAACGCCTACGCGCCCGGTGGCAGCAAGCAGATGATCTCCGCCAAGAACAACTATAGCGCCAACCAGCGCGAGTGGGGGCTGATGCTCGACCGCGACGCGCATTTTAGGTTTTATGTTCAGGCCAAAGGTTGGAAAACCGCGGGATCGAAGACGCAACCCAAACCCGGTGTCTGGCACCATGTCGCGGTTACTTTCGAGAACGGGCGGGCTCGCATCTATGTGAACGGTAAACTCGAGGGCGAGGAGCCCTTGGGCGCATCTGTCGTGGCTACTTCCGCGCCTTTCTCGCTGGGCGGCGTCCACAACGGCGGCAACACGATGCAACAGTTTCTAGGCGCACTGGATGAGGTGGCGGTCTGGCGTGCGGCGCTTTCCGCAGAGGAGATCGCCGCTCTCGCGGACAAGCAGCCCGCGCCGCACAAGGTCCCGGAGATCGCCAAGCCGGTCTCGCTCTGGAGCGGCGGCGAGCTGCCCAAGAGCGCCGATATCCAGACGCTGCCGGACGTCGCGTTCCACGTCATCAAGAAGCAGCGTCCGGACACCGACGGCTGCCGCTGGACGCTCGGCGTCGGGCTGGTCTGGCACAACGGCAAGCTCTACGCCTCGTACGGCTTCAACAAAGGCTCGGAGAACACGCCGACGGAGGAGGCGCACGTGCGCGTCAGCGGCGATGGCGGCAGAACGTGGGGCGCCCCGGTGGTGATGGACCACGGAGAGGGCAATCTCGGCGTCAGCCACGGCGTGTTCCTGTCGCACAAGGAGAGACTATGGGCCTTTATGGGCGCTTTCTACGACAAGTTCCAGCGCACTCACACGCGGGCCTACACTTTGAACGAGGCCACCGGCGCCTGGGAGCCGAAAGGCGTCGTCGTCGACGCCGGTTTCTGGCCGATGCAGGAGCCGCAGAAGATGGCGGACGGGAACTGGGTCATGGCCGGCGCGCGCGTGGACCGGGGCGATGGGGACCAATGGGCGCTGCCTGCGGTCGCCATCAGCCGGGGGGAAGACTTCACCAAGTGGGATCTGGTAGTCATTCCCGCCGCGCCGGAACTGGGCAGGGTCTGGGGCGAGTCCACGGTGCTCGTGGAGGGCAAGCGTCTCGTCAACATCTCCCGTTACGGCGCCAAGCCGCTCGCACTCGTGTCGTTCAGCGAGGACTTTGGGCGTACCTGGACGTCTACACGCCCATCCAATCTGCCGATGGCCACCAGCAAGCCTTACGCCGGCGTGTTAAGCACCGGGCAGCGGTATCTCGTCTGCACCACCACGGCGGACTCGGGCAACGGACGCTCGCCGTTGACGATCGCGCTCAGTAGGCCCGGGGAGACGACCTTCAGCCACGTCTTCGTCATCCGCCGCTCGGTTTATCCGGAGGGTCCAGGTGTATCCGACCCCAGAGCCGACTTCAGTTACCCGTACGCTGTGGAACACGAAGGGAAGCTGTACGTCGGCTACACCCACAAGAGCCATGCCGCGAACGAACTGGCCGTGATCCCCCTGTCCGCGCTCCAGGAGCCTGAACCCGTCGCCCTCTGGACCGGTGCGCCGCTTCCGAAAACCGCCGAGGCGACCGTGCTCGCGAACATCGCCTTCCGCGTTATCAAGCCCTACGAGTTCCAGAAGGACGGCTACCGCTTCCTGCACGGCGTGGCGCTGGTGTTTCACAAAGGCAAGCTCTATGCGTCGTTCGGGCACAACAAGGGCGGCGAGAACACCGATACCGAGGAGGCGCGCGTGCGCGTGAGCGGCGACGGCGGCGCGACGTGGGGGCCGGTCTCCACCATCGACCCCGGCGACGAGCCCGGCGTGGGCGTGAGCCACGGCGTTTTCCTCTCGCACGGCGGCCGGCTCTGGGCCTTCCACGGCGCGTACACCGGCACAATGAACAACGTCCATACGCGCGCCTATGTGCTGAACGAGGCGGACGGCACCTGGGAGCATAAGGGCACGGTGGCCGAAGGCGGCTTCTGGCCGCTGCAGGAGCCGATCCGGATGGCCGACGGCAACTGGATCATGTCGGGCATCAGCGTCGGCAAGGGCAACCCCGCGGCGGTCGCGATCAGCCGGGGCGAGGATTTCACGCATTGGGATCTCGTGGTGATACCCAAACCCGCAGGGATGAAGATGTGGGGCGAGTCAACGGTCTTTCTCGACGGTCGGCGTGTGGTCAATATCGCGCGCTGTGACGGGAAACAGCCCGTCGCCCTCGTCGCATTCAGCGAGGACTGCGGCCGCACGTGGAGCGCGTCGCGGCCGTCAAATTTGCCGATGGCGGCGAGCAAGCCCTACGCCGGCACACTGAGCACCGGCCAGCGCTACCTGGTTTGCTCCACGACTGCTGACGGAGGAAACCGACGCCACCCGCTGACGATCGCGCTGACGCGGCCGGGGGAGACGACCTTCAGTCAGGTCTTTGTGATTCGTCACGCCCTGTTCCCCGAAGGCCCGGGCGAATCGCATGCGCGCGCCTCACTCGCCTATCCCTATGCTATCGAGCATGAGGGAATGCTCTTTGTCGGCTACTCTAACTCCGGCGGCGGCGTGGGCCGCGTCGGCGAAAACCGCGAGCTTTGGAACAACAATAGCGCCGAACTGGCGGCCATTCCCGTCGAGGCCTTGACGGTCGAGTAGCGCCGTGATGTCCTGTCCGATAATGTGCAGAGCAGTGCCGATCTAGCAAATGCGTAATGTTGACGGGCGAGCAAAAGTGCACAAGGGGTTAAGACTCGCCGCAAGGCGGAACGGCGAGAAATCACTGGGATATGTGACTGGCTTATGGAGGGTAGGCAAATGAAGCGTTATCTTGGCATCGAGCTGGGGTCAACACGCATCAAGGCGTTGATAATTGACGAGGCTGGGGCGACCCTTGCCTCGGGCTCCTGCGTCTGGGAGAACAAGCCGCTTCCGAACAACGTGTGGACCTATGATCTTGCGGAGGCGCGAAAAGATATTTCCGCAGCCTATGTGGCCTGTGCCGATGACTATGCGACAAAATACGGGGAATGCCTGGCTCGCTTCGATGCTCTGGGGATTTCGGCGATGATGCATGGCTACCTCGTCTTTGACAGGGCGATGAAGCAGCTTTCTCCGTTCCGCACCTGGCGTTCCACCAATGCGTCGAAAGCGGCAACGGATCTCTCATCTGCCTTTGATTTCAATGTGCCGATCCGATGGTCGATCGCACAGCTTTATCAGAGCGTCCTCGATGGCGAGGCGCATGTGAAGGACATCGTGTTTCAGACGACGCTTGCCGGGTATATTCATTTTCTCCTCACGGGGAAACGGGTGCTCGGTCTCGACGATGCGAGTGGCATGTTTCCGGTAGACCCGGCGACGAAGGCGTATGACACGCGAATGGTGTCGATCTTCAAGGAGAAGACCGGGATCGACGTGACGGCGATCTTCCCCGAGCCCTTGCCGGCCGGAGCCGACGCAGGCGTGTTGACGGCCGAAGGCGCAAAGCTGCTGGATCCGAGCGGAACACTTGAAGCAGGGATCCCTCTGTGTCCGCCCGAAGGGGACGGCGGCACGGGCATGGTGGCGACGAACGCGGTGCGTCCTGGCACGGGCAACGTGTCCGTCGGCACGAGCGTTTTCGCGATGACGGTTTTGGAGCGTCCGCTCACGAAAGCCTACCCTGAGATCGACGTGGTGGCGACGCCCGCAGGAGATCCCGTGGCGATGGTCCACTGCAACAACGGGTGCGGCGAGCTCGACAAGTGGATCGAGCTCTTCGGCGGGAATTACGCGGCGCTGCTCACGGAGGCGGTGAATGCGGGCGACGCCGATTGCGGTGGCATTACGGCCACGAATTGGATTGCCGCTGAGCCGTTGGCTGGGGTGGAGAACCCATTTCCCTACCTTACGCATACGGCCGAGGCACATCTTACGAGGGCGAACATCATTCGCGCTGAACTCAAGGCGGTTTTCGCGACGCTCGCAATGGGCATGGAGCTGCTTCGTGCCGAAGGTGTCTATCCGAAATCACTGATTGGCCATGGCGGGCTCTTCAAGACTAAGGGCGTGGCGGAGAGTGTCCTCTCGGGAATGCTCGGCATTCCCGTCGCCACGCGTGAGACGGCAGGCGAAGGCGGTGCATGGGGTATCGCTATGCTGGCTGCTTATCGCGATTGGAGCAAAGGTAGGGGGGGGCATCTCGCCGAGTTTCTCGATGTTAAAATCTGAACAGGGTGCGAAGGGGACAACGGCCTGATTAACTTGTCCGGATTTGGCCCCGATCTGGGATTGAATTTTCGAGCGGGCGGCCCTGTTAAGCTAGGACCCGTTCTCCTCCACGCCGAGCGCGCACAGGAGCACGTCGGCCGCGTGCGAATGATAGTTCGTCGAGACGTCGTTGCCGAAGTCCTGGCAGAACGTTCAGGGCACGACGCCCGGAATCGGGTTACGGCGTAGTATAGGGTGAACCGAATACGATTGTCAGCCGCGCCGCTTTTTAGCATCATACGCGCCCGTGATTGAGTTTCGTAATATTGGCGTGCGGTATGGCACGCAGCAGGTTCTCGGCGAGGTCAATTTCCGCATCAATGCCGGCGAACGTATCGGGATTGTCGGACCCAACGGTTC
>JAVEWL010000010.1:0-24415 GCA_034004565.1 FCB group bacterium
AGTACAAGAAGCGATCCAAATGAGATGCATTCGTAACTCCCCTTTGCAAGGGGAGTTCTTCTGACCTTCCTCAAGAGCTCCCCGTGCAAAGGGGAGTTACTACATGCTTGGAGCAGAACCGTGGACATGACGCGTAGGACGTTCTTGGGGGTTGCGGGGGCCGGGGCGTGTTGCGCGATGGCGCACGGGGCGGAGGACGCGAAGCCGGTGAATGCGTTGCTGGGGAATCGTTATCTGACATTTAACAGCGTGATTCGCGTGAACCAGATCGAGGCGGGGCGCGAGCAGTTGATCGGGCACGACGAGGCGCATCTGCACACACCCGAGGCGGTGCAGGCCTTTCGCGATGCTTTCGAAAAGGGCTGGCCGGGCGGCAAGATGACCTGGGCGTTCAGTTGGCTTGCGCTGCAGGATCCCCGCGACAACTACAAGGCCATTCGCGCGCTGATCAAGGGGTTTCACGCCCAATACGGCGACGACGTCACCTTCATTCCCGGCGCATACTTTGCGAACATGTACAATTCGCGCGACCAGGTCAACCGCGACCTGCACGACGGCCTCGCGCTGGTGACGGAGATGGTGGGCGACGGGTACCGGCCGAGCAGCGTGGTGGCGGGGTTCCTGTCGGCGGACAACCAGCGGTATTTGGCCGAGCGCGAGGGAATTCACGTTTGCCAGGGCACCATCTGGAGCCAGTTCGGCATTGACAACGGCGACGGCGATGGATCGGTTTCGTATCCCTACTATCCTTCCAAGGAACACTTCTGCAAGCCCGCGCAGGGGCCGGCGGATTTCATCGATTGCGTGACGCTCGACGGGTGGACCTGCGACTTCGTGAGCGCACGGCGATTGGGAATGGGCAAGGACTACAACAGCCGCATGGGCGTGGGTCCGATTGAGACCTATATGAACCTGGGCGCGGAGACCGGCCTCAAGCAGTCGATGGCGACGACGGCGGTGCACTTCGATACGGGGTTCGACCTGAACGGGTTCGGCTGGGTGACGAATTGCTGGGAGGCATCGCTGGTGACGCTCCAACCCGAGCGCACGGCGGAGCACCTGAATTGCCTGACGCGCTGGCTCGAGGGCGTTCGCAAGCGCTGGCCGGATGCGCAATGTGTGACGCAGGGGGATTTCGGGCTGCAGTGGCGCAAGCACCACAAGGACAACGGCGACCTGGATTACCGGTTCGAACAGCGGGGCACGGGGATCAACGGCTCGGACGCCAACCTCGAGATTCGCTGGTTCATGAACCGCGACTTCCGGTTGGCGTTACTGCGCGACTGGCAGGCCGATACGCCGGCGCAGGTGATCGATTTTACGCGCTACGATATTCCCGCCGACGAACCGAAGGACCTGGGGCGAAACTGGAGCCTGCTGAATCGCGTCAATCAGAAGCAGACAAGGCCGGAGGACACGCCGAGGCCGCTGAACGAACTGGAGAAGGGCGACCTGGACTTGATTCTTCGCCGATACCCCGAGCTGGCGTAACTTTTCGACGAGAGGATGGACCTATGCTCAGAGTGGCCTGTGCTTGCGTGGTGCTTTTGTCGATTTGCTTGCCGGCGGCGGCGCTGCCGGATGTGGGCATTACAGAGGCCACGATTGTCGTGCGCAAATCGGCCCCGGCGGTGGAACGTACGGCGGCCATGGTGCTGTCGGAAGAGGTCGAGCTTCGTTCGGGCGTGAAGTGGTCCGTGGCGGAGGAGTGGCCAACGCGTGGCGCGGCGGTGGCGCTTGTGTCGGGGGACATAGAGAAGCTGCACGGCATGGACGTGCCGAGAAAGCTGTATACCTCCAAGCCCGACGGTTTTGCCATCACGATGGGGCACTACTCCAACGGAGCGAACTATCCAATCGTCTGGATAGTTGGCGCGGATCCGCGCGGGACGCTCTTCGGGGTCGGGAAGCTGCTGCGGATCATGAGCTGCCGCCTGAACTCGGTCGTGATTGACGCTGAGCCGCACCTGGTTTCCTCGCCGGCGTACCCGATACGCGGTCATCAGCTCGGCTACCGCGCGACGGCGAACTCGTACGATGCGTGGGATGCGAAGCAGTTCGACCGCTACGTGCGCGAGTTGGCGTTCTTCGGCACGAACGCCATCGAGGCGATTCCGTTCCAGGACACGCGGCCCACGCCGGTGCTGAAATACCCGCGGCGCGACATGAACCGCGCGCTGAGCGAAAGCTGCGAGCGATACGGGCTGGAATTCTGGGTCTGGTCGCCGGCGGACTTCGATCTCAACGATGCGCAAAAGCGCCAGGCCATGCTCGATGAACACAGGCAGTTGTTCGAGGATTGCCCGAGATTCGATGCATTCTTTTTCCCCGGCGGCGACCCGGGCGACAACCCGCCGGAGCTCGTGCTGCCGTTCATGGAAGAGATGGCGGTGCTCATGACGAAGTACCATCCGAAGGCGAAGATCTGGATCTCGCTGCAGGGCTTTGACGATCGCGCCCAGGATTATTTCTATAGCTGGGTCGAGAAGACGATGCCGGCGTGGATGGGCGGCGAGGTGGTGGGGCCATCGAGTCCGCCGATCCCGCTGTCGCGCTCGCGCCTGCCGAAGCCGTACGGGCTGCGGCATTACCCCGATATCACGCACGTGGTGCGTTGCGAATACCCGGTGGCGTATCTCGATCCGGCGATCGCGTTCACGTTGGGCCGCGAGTGCGTGAACCCGCGACCGGTGTTCTACAAGCACATTCAGAACACGTCCGCGCCGTATACGAACGGGTTTCTTACTTACTCGGACGGCGTGCACGACGACGTGAACAAGGTGCTGTGGAGCGCGCTGGGCTGGGACCCGGATGTGGACCTGCGCGAGGTGCTGGCGGAGTACGGGCGCGTGTTCTTCGGCCCGGATGTGGCGGAACAGACCGCCGACGGCCTGCTCGCGATGGAGAAGGACTGGGAAGGCTCGCTTCTGCTGAACAGCGGCGTGGACGGCATGCTGTCGATCTGGCAGGGCATCGAAACGAAGGCGCCGGAGTTGAAAGACAACTGGCGCTTCCAACTGCATCTCCTGCGCGCCTATTACGAAGCTTACATTCGTCACCGCGCCATCCGCGAGGCTGGACTCGAGGAGGAGGCGAACGCACGCATGGCGGAGGCGCCCGAAGCCGGCGCGGACAAGGCGATGGATGCCGCGCTGGAAATCCTGAAGAGCCCGGATGGCGGCTCGCCGAAGCCTGAGTGGCGGCAGCGCGTGGTGGATCTCTGTGACGCCCTGTACGGCTCGATTGGATTCCAGAGCAGCGTCGAGAAGTACTATGCCATCGGCGCGGAGCGCGGCGCGGTGCTCGACTTCATCGACTATCCGCTAAACAACCGTTGGTGGCTGGAGGATGAGCTTGCGAAGACGCGAGCGTTGCCAAGCGAGGCCGAGAAATGCGCGGCGCTTGCGCGGCTGGCGACGTGGGAGAATCCTGGGCCGGGCAGCTTCTACGACGACATCGGCAACGTGCGCAAATCCGACCACGTTATTCGCGAGGAGCGCGTGAACACGGTGCTGGATTGGGAGCGGAACCCTTTGCCCGATTACATGTGGTGGGAACAGGGCAAGACGCGCGTGCGCCAGTCGTGGATCAGCAAGATGGACTGGCCGCAGGGCCTGCGGTATTACGGACTTGACCCGGATGCGGAGTATGTCGTGCGCACGACCGGCAACGGGCAGTGCCTGCCGCGGGTGAACGGTGAGCGGCTGACGCCTACGGCGGACGGCAAGGCGGTTGGGGATGTGAAGGAGTTTCCAGTGCCAAAGCGGTTATACCGGGACCGGACGATCCTGATGACGTTTGATGTGCCGTTTGAGCCGGGCATCAATTGGCGCGAGGCATCGCGGCTGTCGGAGGTCTGGTTGATCAAGAAGTAAGATGGGCCGTATGGACCAATAACGTTGGAAACAGTTCACCCTCAAGTCCCTTGCCGGGCTTGGGGGTGTCTGTCGTTCGGGGGTAAAGATTGGCCTACGCGCGCCGTGCGAAGGCCATCATCTCCATTTCGTCGAGGTCGATCGGGCGCTTGCCCCAGTTGCCGGCGGTGCCCCCCCAGATGTTTTCGACGCGGAATCCGGCGCATTTGAGCAGCATGGCGAGTTCCGGACCGGTATACACGTGCTCCCTGAATTCGATTGACTTCGTCTGCCCGCCCAGTTCAATTTCCATGCGGGAGCGGTGGACCATCGTGAGTGGATCGAAGTCGCCCGACTCGACGTCGGCCTGGGTGACTTCGCGGATCCTGCGGTAGCCGTTGAGCGTGGTTAGGAGGAAGGGGGCGTTGGGTTTCAGCGCGGCCGCGATGTTGCGCAGGATGCTCAGGTCGTGTTCTTCGGGATCTTCGCCGGCGTTGATAAGCGCGAATGCGCCTTCGCACAGGCACAGCGCCGCGTCGAAATCGGGGGCGCTGCTGAAGAGGGTTGCGTCCGATTGCACGAACTCGACTTCGACGCCGGCCACGGTGGCCGCCTTGCGCGCCTCGGCGAGCATGCCTTCCGAGATGTCCACGCCTGTCACGCGATAGCCGCGCCGGGCGAGTTCGATGGAGTGCCGCCCCGTGCCGCAGCCCATGTCGAGCACGCGCATTCCGGGCGACAGGCCCATGACCTCGGTCAGGAAGTCGACTTCCTTGAGTGTGTCGTGGATAAACACGTTGTTCATGTAGTCCGGGGCATGCGTATTAAAGAATTCCTGCCAGAAATGCTTCGGTTTCGTTTCCATCGATGTCTCCCTATGCATGCGTTTGCTTTCCCGTTAGATTAGCATGAGAATGCGTACTCACCCCAAGGAGCTGACAAATGTAACCCCGAATTCCCATTCGGGGACTTTGGATTTGAGCAAAGCGCTGCGAAGAAAAAGCAGAGATCCCGAATGGGAATTCGGGGTTACATGAAGAGCCCTTTCTTTTCTGGGGTTGTGCGGTCTGGAGACGAAGATGGAGGCGCGGTCCGTCTTGCGCTACAATGCGGGCCTTGGGACTGCGGCAATACAAGCAACAGGTGTCGCTACATGCATACGAGAAGGCTTGGGCTCCTCTTTCTGTGCGGTATGGTGCTTTTCGGTGCGGCGGCCCATTCGGCGCCGCGCATCTACCTGGGCGAATCCGCCGGCCCGGTCGAAGGCTATGCCGCCGTTGAACTCCAACGCTATCTCTATGCCTCGACGGGCGAGTTGTATCCCGTGGAAGCGGCCGCTTCGCTGGACGCGCATGCCGAGGGCTTCGCGCTGGGCACGCCGCGGAACCTGCCGAAGCTGCCCGAGGCGTATCCGTTCGGCCTGGAAACGCCGATTCACGACGGGTATGTGCTTCATTCCCTGAACGGCGGCGACCTCGTCGTTATCGCGGGCCCCACGGCCCACGCGGTGCAGAACGGCGTGTACGGTCTGCTCGAGGACTTCGGCATCGGGTTTTACCTCGACGGTGACCGGATACCGACGGGCATGAAATTGAAGACCCTGCCCCGTTTCCACGAATCGCGCTCGCCCGCGCTCGAGGTGCGGGGCACGCTCCTGCGCGACACCTACTTCGCCGGCCCCGCGGCGTGGTCCTTCGCCGATTATCGACAGTACATCGATCGCCTTGCCGCCCTGCGCATCAACAGCGTCGTCCTCTACGCCTCCGTCGACGGGCCCTTCGCCGGCGACGCTCCTTTGCCCGATACCTCGAAAGGGCCGTGGCACAACGCGCCGCTGGCCACGAGCCGTTACCTGGCCGGCACCGGCGAGTACTTCGCGGACGACAGCTTCGGCGGTCCCGGCGCGACGGCCGCGTCACCCGAAGAGGGGGTGCGTGAAGCGCGGGACACGCTGCGCCGCGCGTTTGCCTACGCCAAGGCCCGCGGGCTGCGGGTGGGGCTCGGCTTAGACGCCACGGGCGATCCCACCGACCCGGCGGTCCAGGCGGCCTTCGAGGCGCGGCTGCGGACCGTTCTGCGTGAGTATCCCGCGCTCGACAGCGTGTGGGTCTGGGCGCCGGAACTGGCCGCCGTGTCCGCCACGCCGCCGCCCGCATCGCGCAGCCTGCTCGCGTCGTATGCGGAGCGTTGGGAGCCGCAATTCGCCGCCGAGACCAATCCCGGGCGCCGCGTGCAGGCCGTCCGGCATTGCCTGTTTTTGCTGCAGGCCCAGCGGGTGCTCGAGGCGCTGCGTCCCGATGCGCAATTGGCGTCGGGCGCGTGGGGCGGCGACCGGTCGTGGCGCTTCACCGATTTCTTTGAAGGCATGGACCGCATCCTGTCGCCGGGAATCGCCTTTGGCGCGCTCGACGACATGCCCATCGGTAATACGATCAGCGCCGTGTATGGCCGCATCGCGTCGGAGCGCGACAAGTGGCCCGCGCTCTGGCTCGAGGCCGACGGCGACCTGTGGATGCCGCAGCCGAACCTCGATGCCATTGCCGCGGCGCACGCGGATGCGCTCGCCAAGAACTGCGACGGTCTTTTCGGCCTGCATTGGCGAACGAGCACCTTCGACGATCCCGTGGGGTATTTCGCGCGTCTCGCGTGGCGCCCGATGCTCACGCCGGATGACTATCTGGCCCGGCGCGCGCGGGATCTTTACGGGGCGGCGCTTGGCGCGGAGATGGCGCCGTACCTGGTGCGGCTCGAAGACCTCGGCAACCGCTGGGTTGGTGGCCTTGGCCAATACGAGCCCGCGCCGTTTCTCTGGAGCGGCGGGGAGGAGACCGAACGCAACGGCCTCGTTCAGGTCGGTTCGGAACTGCGTGCAAAGCTCAACCAGGAGAAGCTGCTGCCGAGCCTGCTGCCTGATATTACGGCGCCGCTCGAATGGAGCCGCGACCTTATCGGAATGCCGCTCGACCTCGTGAAGGCGCCGCTTGAATTGGGTAGACGGGTCGTGGACGTGCCGCTCGGCATCGGGCGTCAAGTGCTGGAAGCGCCGCTGGCGCTTGGCCGTGACTTGGCCGGTGCCGTGCTGCCCGCGGGCGCGCCGCCGGAATGGCGCGCGGCGCTCGAAGGGACCTATGCGCAGCTTCGCTTTGTTGCGGCGTACGACCGTGCCGCGCGCGCACTGGACGGAGGCGAGGACTTCGAGCGCGCACAACTTGCCGAAACCCTGCACCTCTATGCACGGCATATGCGCAGCAAGGGCGACCTCGGCGCGCTAGCCGAGATGAACGCCAAGGCCTGGGCGGCGGCCCGGGAAGGGCTCGGGGGCGAGTCCAGGAATCTCTCCTCGCAGGAGGCGTTGCCGGAGGTTTACCGCAAGCAACCGCAGTTGGTGGTGCTGCCCGATCGGGTTATTGTTGTCGGCGCCGACCCCGAGCGCTGCCGGCCGGTCCTGAAAGCCCGCCCGCTGGGGGGCGAGCGCTTCGTGGAGCGTCCGCTGGAACTAATGGGACGCAGTTCCTTCGCCGTCGAGTTCCCCGACGAAGCGAACGGGTGGGACGCGTTCGAATACGGCGTTGAAGTGGACCTTGGCAAGGGCGTGGTGCTGGCATGGCCCTTGGGCTTTCCCGAGGTGACCGCCACCGCGCATACCCTGCCAGTGCCCGACGTCCTTGTCCCGGCGTTCCCGGCACCCGAGCCGGCCGTGCCCACGCTCCATGCCGAGACCGTGCCCGAGCAGGGCCTTGTCCGGCTCGCCTGGGACGCGCGCCCCGGTTGCTCGTACACCGTGCTGCGCAACGGCCAAACTCTCGGCGCCGTGTACGACGGATGGTTCGTCGACAACGCGCCCGCGCAAGGAAATCGCTACGAAGTGCGCGCGCAATACCTCGGCGGCGGCGAAGCCTTCACTTCGACTGTCGACGTGTGGGGTTTTGTGCCGCCGCTGCCGCAACCGCCCGCCAAGGTATATGTGGCCTCGCGCGGCGGCTTCAATCTCCTCGCGTGGGACAGCGACAGTCCGCTCGTCGCGGAGTATGTGGTCAGCAAGTTCGGTCCCGGTAGTGAACCTGTCGGACAGTTCCGTGTGCCCGCCGACCACGGTCACCGTTTGCGCTTTGTCGACGCCGCGGATCAAGGCCGGGCCTTTTCCTATACGGTCGCAGGCGTCGCCACGGACGGACGCCCCGGGCCGGCCACGCATCCCGTCGGCATCATCGTGTCGCCGCAGCCGCTCGAACCCGTGGCGACGCTGTCGGTAGAGGACGAGTCCAAGCTACTCGACATGCTCGCCCTTGTCGGCGCCAACGACATCGCCCTGGGCGGAGCCGGTTGGAGCGAACTGCCGCGCCAACCGCAGTGGGATCCCGACAAGAACTTGAGCGTGGTCTTTCGCGTGAAGGTCGAGGAGTTGAACGGCATGCCTGTGCTGGTATGCCGCGGTCCCTGGGAATTCCCCGCCTATTACATCCAGGTCTGGGACAAGGGGCTGCGCTTCCACTTGGCAGGCGTAGGCACGCTTGATGCGGGAACACTCACGCCCGGCGAATGGCACCGCGTGGCCGCGGTATACGGCGACGGCGAAATGCAGCTTTATCTCGACGGCAAGCTCGCGGGCCGAACCCGCGCCGGCGACGCGGCGTTGCCCACCCTCAGCGGGCCCATCCTGGCCCGTCACGGCGTTCGCGGCGACCCCGGCTTCCTCGACGGCGCGCTGGACGACTTCAGCTTCTACCGCAGCATCCTTGCGCCCCAGGAGATTGAGGCGCTGGGAAAGGGGCAATAGGCGAGAACAAGGGAGCTTCTCATAACTCCCATCATTCCCATGACTCTCATAGCTCTCATGGGAGTTATGGGAGGCATGGGAGTTATGGGAGAGATGAAAGACCTCCGCGATCCTGTGTTGCCGCCCCTCATTGATCACACCGGCCACCGGGGGCTATAATTCGCGCCGTTTCATAGGGAGCACTGCCGGGAGTCCAAGCAACTGCCGGCGGTTTTCTTGCATATCGGGTGCGCATCCTCACGTGGGAATCTAACGGTGCCTTATTTGTCTGAGGCGCAAGACTCTCCTTCGCGCAATGCGTCATCCGGACGCGGGGAGGACCAGGTTGATTAAAGTAGGTGTCGTCGGCGCGACCGGTTACAGTGCGCGGGAGTCCATCCGGCTCCTGAGCGTGCATCCCGGCGTGGAAGTGGTTGCCGTGGCCTCGGGAAGCTCGGCGGGGATACCGCTGAGCGACGTGTTGCCGGCGTTTCGCAAGGTGGTGGATCTGCGCTGCGAGACTTTTGATGCCGCGTCGCTGGCGTCGCGCTGCGACGTCGTGTTTGTGGGCGTTCCGAGCACGAAGTCAATGGCTTTCGGCGCCGACCTGCGGGCGGCGGGCGCGCGCGTGATTGACGTCGGCCCCGATTTCCGCTTGAAGGATCCCGCAAGCTTTGCGACCCATTACAAGACGGCGCACACCGCGCCGGAACTGTTGTCCGAAGCGGTGTACGGTCTCGTACCCTGGTACCGCGAATCCCTGCGCACGGCAAACCTTGTCGCCGTGCCCGGTTGTTATCCGATTTCCGCGCTCACGCCGCTCAAAGCGCTGGCAAGCGCGGGCCTCACCGATATTCCCATCGTGATTGATTCCATTTCGGGCATCACGGGCGCGGGCCGTTCGTTGAACGAGGCGTACCACTTCCCCGAGATGAACGAGAACCTGCGTGCGTACCAGATTGCGGTGCACCGCCATACGCCGGAGATCGAGCAGGAAATCGGCCACGGGCTTCAGGTGCAGTTTACGCCGCACGTGGCGCCGCTCAACCGCGGTATTTTGACGACCATCACGCTTCGACCCAAGGGCAAGATCGACATCGCCGCGGCCTTCAGCCGCTACGACAAGGAGCCGTTCGTTCGCGTGCTGCCGCCGGGGAGCATTCCCGAGGTGAAGCACGTGCGCGCGTCGACCTTCTGCGACATCGGCTGGGTCATGGATAATCGCACCGGCAATCTCATCATCGTGAGCGCCATCGACAATCTCATGGGCGGCACGGCCGGCATGGCGATCCAGTGCATGAACGTCATGTTCGGATTGGACGAACGCACCGGTCTCACTTTTGGAGGGATGGCGCCATGACCGCGTCGAGAACAGGCGTCACCGCGCCCACGGGCTTCCGCGCCGCAGGTTTTGCGGCCGCGATAAAGCCCACGTCGAGCAAGAAAGACTGCGCGCTCGTCGTGAGCGAGGCGCCGGCCAGCGTGGCGGGTGTGTTCACACAGAACAAGGTAAAGTCAGCGACGGTCCTCTGGAACCAGGAAATCTGCAGGCAGGGCACGGCGCAGGCCGTGTTCGTTAACAGCGGCAACGCCAACGCCTGCACCGGCGAGCAGGGCCTGCGCGACGCGGAAGCCACGGCCGAGCGCGTGGCCGAAGGCCTTGGGGCCTCGCGCGACAACGTATGCGTGTGCAGCACGGGCGTCATCGGCGTGCCCTTGCCCATGGATCGCATTCTGAACGGTGTCGACGGTTGTCTTGCCTCGCTGAGTCCCGAGGGCGGCGCCGACGCGGCCGTGGCCATCATGACCACCGATACGGTACCGAAAGAGGCCTCTATTGAGGTCGAACTGTCGCGCGGGCGCGTTACCGTCGGCGCGATGGCCAAGGGCTCGGGCATGATTGCGCCGAACACGGCCACAATGCTGGTTTTCATCACGACGGACGCGTCAATCGAGCCCGGCCCGCTTTACTCGCTGCTGAAGCAGGCCGCCGACCGCTCGTTCAACTGCATCTGCATCGACAACGATTGCAGCACCAACGATACCGTGCTGTGCCTGGCGAACGGCCTTGCCGAGGCCCAACCCCTGATGCCCGGCACGCCGGATTACGCGGCCTTCGGCGAAGCGCTCGTATCGCTCTGCCAGGATTTGGCGCAGCGCCTCGTGCGCGACGGCGAGGGCGCCACGAAATTCGTCACCATTTCGGTGAGCGGCGCGGACACCGACGAGGATGCGAAAATGATCGCGCGCGCGGTGGCCCAGTCGCAGCTTTGCAAGACGGCCTTCTACGGCAACGACGCCAACTGGGGCCGCATCGCGTGCGCCGCGGGTTATTCCGGCGCGCCGCTCAATCCGGATTCGCTTCAGGTCTGGCTGAACGACATCAAGGTCATGGAAGACGGGCGCCGCGCGGATTACCGCGAGGAGGATGCTTCCGAACGCGTCAGACAACCTGAATTCACTGTTCGAATCAGTGTGGGGGAGGGGCCCGGGCAGGCGGTTTTCTGGACGTCCGACCTGAGCTTCGATTACATTCGCATCAACGCCGAGTATCGCTCATGATGGACGCAAATGCCATGCAGGCCTTCATTCAGAAGGCCGGAGTTCTGGTCGAAGCCCTGCCGTACATACGCGAGTTCGAGGGTAAGACCATTGTGATCAAATACGGCGGGGCCGCCATGGAGAATCCCTCCCTGCGCCGTAGTACCGCCGAAGACATCTGCCTCATGCGCTACGTGGGCATGAACCCGATCGTCGTTCACGGCGGCGGCCCGGCCATCAACGCCGCACTGAAACGCCAGGGCGTGCAGCCGCAATTCAAGAATGGCTTGCGCGTTACGGATGAAGAGACGATGAAGGTCGTCGAGTCCGTGTTGGCCGGGACGATCAACAAGGAAATCGTCAGCCTCCTGAACATTCACGGCGGCAACGCGGTGGGCGTCTGCGGCAAGGACGCGAACCTGCTCTACGCGCGCCAGTTGAAGACGGAAGACGGCGGCGATCTCGGCTGCGTCGGCGAGGTTACCAGCGTGCAGTCGACCCTGCTCGATGTGCTGTGCAAGGCCGGCATGATTCCGGTCGTGGCGCCCATCGCGACTGACAAGGCCGGCAACACCTGGAACATCAACGCCGACACGGCCGCGGGCGACATTGCCGCCGTGCTCGAAGCCGAGAAGGTTATATTCCTGACCGATACGCCGGGCGTCCTGCGCGATCAGAATCAGCCCGAGTCGCTGATTCCGAACCTGACCCGCAAGGAGGTCGCCGACTTGACACGGTTGGGGGTAATCTCCGGCGGCATGCGGCCGAAGCTCGAGGCCTGTCTTCGGGCGCTTGATCTGGGTGTGCGCAAGGCGCACATCGTCGATGGGCGGGTGCCGCACGCGTTGTTGCTCGAAATCTTCACCGATCAGGGCATGGGGACATTGGTGACCCAATAGGGAATCCACGGGGAGGGAAGCCGTGCAGACCGGTATTATCGATCTTATCTTCCAGGGCGGCGTCCTGATGTTCCCGATTATGCTCGTATCGGTCATCGCGCTGGCCATCACGTTCGAGCGATTTGTCACGCTGCGCCGGGCCGCCGTGGATGTGCGCGAGTTCATGGACACCATGCGCACCGTTCTGCGCCAGGGCCGCATCCAGGAGGCGCTCGATGCCTGCGAAGAGAACCGCGGTCCCGTCGCACGCATCCTCAAGGCCGGCCTCCTGAAGCACGATCGCCCGAAGGAAGACATCCGCCAGGCCATTGAAGACGCGGGGCACCTCGAGGTACCCCGGCTCGAGCGCTACATGTCGGGCCTTGCCACCTGCGCCAGCGTGGCGCCGCTGCTGGGCCTGCTGGGGACGGTGCAGGGCATGATCAAGGCCTTTGCGAAGATCCAGGACTTGCAGGGCCAGGTGAATCCTTCCGATCTGGCCGAGGGCATCGGCAACGCGCTGATCACCACCGCCGCCGGACTGGCCATCGCCATTCCCGCGCTGGTGGTTTACAATTATTTCGTGAGCCGCGTGGACAACCTCGTTCTGGAGATGGAGGTCAGTTCCTCCGAACTGGTCGATCTCTTGACGAAAAGCCGCGAGTACGAAGCGTAACCCATGAAGTTTCGCCGCAACGAGAGGCGCAAAGTACGCGCACACATCGACCTCACGGCCCTAGTGGACGTGGTGTTTCAGTTGTTGCTGTTCTTCATGCTTTCCGCGACGTTCGTGGTGCACAGTTCCATTCCCGTCGAATTGCCCAAGGCCGAGGGTAGTACCCAATTCGAATCGCGCGACGTGTCCGTCTCGCTCGGCGTGCCGCCCGGCGGCCCGGACGGGCTGGGCGCCATCTACGTTGACGATCGGGAAGTGTCCGGCATGAAGGAACTCGGCGAGGTGCTCACGGCCAGGCGCACCGAGCGGCCCGACATCATGGTGCTCATCCGCGCCGATGCGGGGGTGCCCACGGGCCGCACCGTAGAAGTGCTGGGCGTGGCCTACGCCGCGGGGATCCAGAAATCGCTTATCGCCGCGCGCCCTCCCGAACAGAATCAATGAGGCAGGCCATGCTGCGGGACCGCACATTCGGATCGTGCTTCGCGATCTCGCTTTTCCTGCACCTGACGATGGTTACGCTGTTTTCGATCGAGCTGCGATACGAGCGAAAACCCATCCAGTACTATCCCTTTGACATTGTCGACGTGCGGCAGATTGAGCAGCCCGTGCCGCAGGCGGCGCCGAGGCTCGATCTGCCGCCGGAGGTCGCCCCGGCCGCGCCGGCCGACGCAGCGGATCGGACCGAGTACATGGCGTCGCTGCCCAAGATCGCGCTGCCCACACTTGCCTTCGACGAGATTCCCACGGTCAGTCTGCGCGAGCCTTCGTATGACGCGGTCCACCCCGTCGCGCTCCCGCGCGATGCCTGGGCCCGTTTTGGCGAGGAGATCCAGGACGTGCGCGCCGTGCTGCGCAGCCTCCCGGTCTTTGACCTGTTGCCCACGCCCGAGGAGCGCGAAGCGGAGGCCTTCGACGTGTTTTATCCCGCGCCGGGCTTGCGTGCGCACGTGGAATGGCTGGCAGAGCCGCGCGATCGGAGGCTCCTTTTCACGCCGCCGCTGAGCCCGCAGTGGCGCGACGCCCGGGCCTCTCTTGACCACACCGTCACGGTCATGTTCCAGGTCGATCCCGATGGCACCGTTCGAGAAGTCATCGCGCCCGTTGAGGACCTGGACGAACCTATCGACGGCGTGGTTGAAGCGCTCAAAGGCTACCGTTTCGAGCCGCGGCCCCGGGGCGCGCGCAGCCAGTCTGGCGCGCTCGTCCTTGAACCCGGGGAGGCCTCGCCGTGATCCCCATTTCGCTCACCACGGCCATCCTCGTCTACAGCACGATGCTTGCGGCGATCTTTATGGTTCTTTATCTCTACACCGAACAGGGCGCGCGCCGTTCCGAGCGCATTCTGGCGCAGCAGTTCCGCTGGCGCTGCACCTACTGTGGTTACACGTATCTCGACGAGGCCGCAGTGTCCATTTCGCAGTGTCCGCGTTGCCAGAGCATTAATAACGAGGCCGAAGGCCGTCCTCGCGAGCTGCGCGGGCACGAGCAGCCCGTAACCGAGGAGCCCGATGAGTTCGCCGAGACACGCCGCAATCCTTCGCGCCGAAAGCGGCCTAATCAGAAGCGCCGTGGGCCGAGGCGGCATTGAGGGGATGGGGATGATGGGAGGTATGGGAGTCATGAGAGTTATGGGAGCTATGGTTCCCATAGCTCCCATAACTCCCTTGCTTGCGATAACCAGGGGAATTCTACCATGAGACTTGCGCAACGTGGCTTTATTCTGCTTTGTCTGTCGATTTTGGCGCTGCCGGTTTGGGGGGAGCCGCTTCCGACGTTGGACGAGCTTGCCGGCGAATGGTGTGCGCTGCAACCGCTGGAGCAGATGCCCGCGGTCTCCAACTTTCACGGTGCGATCTCCGCCACGCGCAACGTGCTGGGCATCGCCGATTTTACGCAGCCGCCTCTTTCGTTGGGCGGCCCGACGGCCGAATTGAACCTTGACGACGAGCCACTTCTTGCGACCGAAAGCCGCTGGTGTGCCTATCAAATCCAGCGCCGCGCGGCCAGGGGCGTTCTTGTGGAGACCACCGTACGGATGGTCCCCGAGGCGGGCGGTGTGCTGTTTCGATTGCAGCTCACCAACCCGGGGGCGGCCGAGGCCGTGCCGCGAATCGATATCAACTTGAGCGGCCGCATACGGCGTTACGATTCCGCCTGGGAATGGTTCTATCCCAGGCCGGGCGACCCCGCCGAATTCGAGGCGGAAGTCCTGGCCACTCCGCCCAAGGTATTGGTGGTTCGCGACGCGTTGAGCCCCGCCCGCACGGCCTGGGCGTTCGCGGCGGTCCCCGATATCCTGGTGGCGGCGGAGCACGACGGGACGGTCGCCTGGCGGCCGGCGATTCAGCCCGGCGCAACCGTAACGCTCGAATTCGTCATGGCCGCCGCGAGCGACGAGGCGGAAGCCGTCGCTTCGGCAACGAAATGGACCGCCGCCTTTGCCGAGACTTTCGAGAGCGCCCGCACGCACTGGCAAGCGCGCTTCCATGCCGCGTTCACGCCGGACAACGGCCATTTCTCGGGTTCGCTGCCCGCGCTCCACTTCGATGACCCGGCGTTGCGCCGCGTGTATTACGTTTCGGTGCTGTCTTTCCTGAGCATGGAGCGCACGAATTTCGGGCCGCGCTTTCCGCGGGTCTTTGTCACTTGCGCGCCCAGATATGCGGCGACGATGACCTACTTCTGGGACTGCATCGCCTACAGCACGCTCTGGTCGCGGCTGGATCCGGTTTCGGTGCGCGAACAGATCAAGCTGTTCCTGCAGGCCGACGTGCATCGGTGCTACGCGATCGATTTCCTTACGTTGAAGGGCGTAGGGCCCTGGTACGGCGCGAACGACTACGCGATCTTTCACTTGTGCAACACGTATCTCAATGAGACCGGCGATTGGGCTTTCCTGGACGAGCGGATCGGCGAGAAGACCGTCGCCGATTTGATGGAGGAGTTCTCGCTGCACTGGAAGAAATTCGTCTCGGGTGCGAGCGGCCTTGCGAACTACGGCACCAAGGATAACCTTCTCGAAACCGTGCCGACCTATCTTCAGCGGGTCGCTTCTTTCAATGCCGCGAATGTCTGGATGATGCGCATCATGGCCGACATCCGCACGCGCCAGGGGCAGTTCGACAAAGCCGGAGAATTGCGCGCGCAGGCCGATGCGCTCGCGCGCGAAGTGCTGTCCCTCTACGTACCCGGCAAAGGTTATTGGACCTGTCTCATGGACGACGGGTCCCGCGTCGAGGTGCGCCATTGCATCGATTATTTCACCGTGGGCCGTTGCATGTTCGGCGACCTCACCGACACGATGAAGAACGAGATGACCGTGTTCGTGGAGCGCGAACTCGTCAGCGGCAATTGGCTGCGCGCGCTCTCCCTCGAAGACGCCGCCGCCAAGGATTCGCCGCGCGCGGACCACGGCTATACCGGCGCCTACGATGCCTGGCCGGCCTTGACCATCGAGACTTTCGCGCAGATGGGCCACACCGACAAGGCCTTCGCGATGCTCCGGCGCGCCGCCGAGATTACCGCCGAGGGATGCTTTGGCCAGTCCCACTATGTCGCCACCGACGGCAAGCCGGCCCGCAAAGCCGCGGAGGGGGGCCAGGACTACTTTGAAGGCTGCGGCGGCGGCTTCGCCGAAGTCATGCTGCGCGCCAACCTTGGAATCGCGAATTGACCGGAAAGCAGGGACAGTTTCCACTTTTGATCGGGGGGCTGATCGACTGGGAGGGCAGTGGAAAGTTGGGTGCTTCGCAGGGCGTTCTTGGGCTCATCAAAAGTGGAACAGTCCCCGTTTTCCTTAAATTGCTCCAGGTGTTCTTCCGATGCTAGCATGGGGCCTGGTGGGGAATAATGAACTCTCAATCGACGATCAACGGGAGCATGCTTGACCGATGAAGATAGCAGTGGTGGGTACGGGATATGTGGGCCTGGTCGTCGGCACGGGATTCGCCGAGAACGGCCACGCCGTGGTATGCGTCGATCGCCAGGACGAACGAATCGATCGCTTGTCGAAAGGCGAACTGCCTTTCTACGAACCGGGTCTTGAAGAGCTAGTTACGCGCAACGTCGAAGAGGAACGCCTGCACTTCACCAGTGACCTTGCGCAAGCTGTCAAGGACTCGCTTATCGTCTTCATCTGCGTCGGCACGCCCACCGGCGAAGCCGGAAGCCTGGACACCAGCGCCGTCTTTGCGGTGGCCGAGGACGTCGCGAAAGCCATGACCGGCTACCGCATCGTCGTCAACAAGAGCACCTGCCCGCTCGGCACGACCGAGCAATTGCGCGACCGCATCAAGTCGCTGACCACGCACCCCTTCGACATGGTCACGAACCCCGAATTCCTCAAGGAAGGCGCCGCCGTCGACGACTTCATGCGCCCGGACCGCGTGGTGATCGGATGTGACGATGTCCGCGTCGAAGAAATCATGCGCGAACTCTACGCGCCGTTCCTGCGCACCGGTAAGCCGCTGCTCGTGATGGATTTCCGTAGCGCGGAGATGTCCAAGTACGCCGTTAATGCCATGCTTGCCGCGCGTATTTCGCTCATGAACGAGCTTTCGACCATTTGCTCGGCCTACGACGCCGATATCGCCGCTGTGCGCGAGGCCGTGGCCGCGGACAGCCGCATCGGCTCCGCGTACCTTTTCCCCGGCATCGGTTTCGGCGGCTCGTGCCTGCCGAAGGACGTCATCGGCGCCGCGAGCCTTGCCGAAAAGGCCGACCTGCCGGCGAACCTGCTCCTCGCGATTGCCAAGGTGAACGATCGCCAGCTCGACAGCTTCATCGCGCGGATCCTCGCCTACTACGGCGCAAGCCTCGCCGGCAAACGCATTGCGATATGGGGCGCCGCTTTCAAGCCGCGTACCGACGACCTCCGGGGCGCGCCCGCGCTGCAGATTATCGATGCGCTGCTCAACCGTGGCGCCAAGGTGTCCGTATACGATCCCGTGGCGGGGCCGAACCTGCGCGAGTACTACGGCACGCGCATCACCGTTGCCCCAAAGAGCTACGCCGCGCTTGAAGACGCCGACGGACTCGTCATCGCCACCGAGTGGAACGAATTCCGTCGGCCGGATTACGAACGCATCGCGGAAGCACTCAACGAACGCGTCATCTTCGACGGCCGCAATCTCTATACCCCGAAGGTCCTCGCCGAAGCCGGCTTCCAGTACTTCAGCATTGGCCGCCCCAGCATCGACCCCCATGTAACCCCGAATTCCCATTCGGGATCTTAGCTTTCTCTTCAGCAGCACCACTACAACTCAAAGAACCAAAACTCCGAATGGGAATTCGGGGTTACATTTTCCCAAAGCTTCCCTTTCTCCACGCAAAAAAGGTAGTCTCTTGCCAGTCAAGGAAAGGGGAAAACCGGTATGACGCTTATCCTTTGTACACTGATGGCCATCGCGCCCGAAAGCGGGGCTACCCTCTGGGCTACGGCGGCGGAGTTCGCCAACGGACTTGATGTCCCACAATCCGCCACTTACCACGTTTGGGTGTGGGCCAAGGACGATGCGTCCGCCGAAGTGTCCCTTGGAAGCCAGAAGGTCGCCGGCGGCACGCCTGGCAACGGCAAAGGTCAATACGCCTGGCGGCGCATCGGCGAAGCGCCTCTTGAAACCGGGCACATCGCCGTGACGCCCGGCGCCGGCATGGCGGGCATAGCCCTCTCGACCGATCCTGCCTTCGACGCCGCGACTGCCGCGCGGTTCCGTTTTGTCTCGGACGAACCCGTCGCGGTGCGCGACGCGCGCGCCGAAGCCGCGCGCAACACGGATACCTGCGTCACCTTCCCGCATTTTGAATCGCAGGCGGAGTGGGAGGCGCACGCGATTCAGATTCACCGCCGCATGCTTCTCGGTTCGGGCCTCATGCCGCTGCCCGAGCGCGCGCCGCTCAATGCCAAGATTACCGAGGTTGCCCGCCACGACGACTACATCGTTGAGAAGGTTTCCTTCGAAGCGCGGCCGGGCTTCCTCGTCACAGGCAACATTTATCGTCCCGTCGGCGAGGGCCCGTTCCCGGCGCTGCTGAATCCCCACGGCCACTGGGACAAAGGCCGGTTGGAGGACGGCGAGCGCGGCTCGGTGCCGGCGCGCTGCATCACCTTTGCGCGCATGGGCATCGTGTCGTTCAGCTACGACATGATCGGCTACAACGACAGCCTTCAGTTCAAGCACGGTTGGGGCGGTCCGAAGGAAATGCTCTGGGGCATTCACCCATTCGCGTTCCAGTTGTGGAGCAGCGTCCGGGGCGTCGATTTTCTTGAGAGTCTTTCTTACGTGGACAAGAACCGCATCGGCTGCGTCGGCGCCTCCGGCGGCGGCACGCAGACCTTCGCGCTCTATACCGTCGACAGCCGCATCAAGATCGCCGCGCCGGTGAACATGATCTCGTGCAGCATGCAGGGCGGATGTCCCTGTGAAAATGCGCCGCTCATCCGTCTCGACGGCGTTTCCAACATGGACATTGGCGCGATGATGGCCCCGCGCCCCTTGCTGATGGTTGCGGCCACGGGCGATTGGACCGTTGAGACCCCGCGCGTCGAATTTCCCGCGGTCCGCAGTGTCTACGCACTGTACGGCGCGCGCGACAACGTGGAATCGGAGCAGTTCGACTACGAGCACAATTTCAACCTGGACAGCCGCCAGGCCGTCTACCGCTTCATGGGCAAGCGCTTTCTGAATCAGCCCGAGAAGTACGCCGCGTTCACGGAGCCCGCATATCAGTTGGAGCCCTTCGATGCGTTGCGCGTCTTCTCCGACGGCAACTTGCCCGCCGGGCTACCCAGCAAAGACGAAATCATTGCGCAGACCGTCGAGTCCAGCCGCGCGAAATGGGAGGCCATCCTGCCGGCCGATAAGACGGGCTGCGACAACTTCCTGCGCAAGTATGGAACCGTTTTCGAAGACGTCATCGACGTGTTTGTGCCCGAGGCGAACGATCTGGTCGTGAAGCGCATCAAGCGCGGCATGGACCGCCACGAGGGGTATGTTACGGAGCGCCTCGTCATCGGACGGAAGAGCGTGGGCGATGCCGTGCCGGCCGTCTTCTACCGTCCCGACGACGCTGAGCTTCGCACGAGCGTGGTGGTGGTGAACGATCGGGGCAAGGCCGCCATGGCCGAGCCGTCGGGCGGTCCCGGGCCCCTCGTGCGCGAACTGCTGGACAAGGGACGCGCGGTGCTCGTCATCGACGTTTTCGGCCAGGGCGAACACAACTCACCGCTCGCGGCGGCCGCGCCACGCGACACCGGCCGCTTCCCCGACACTTTCGAGCCGACGGATACGGGCAGGCGCGTGCAGGACGTGCTGACGGCGCTGGCGTACTGCCGTTCGCGGCGCGACACCACGGGGCGCACGCATCTCGTGGGCCTTGGCGACGCGGGCGTCTGGTGCCTGTTTGCGAGCGCCGTGGACGACAAGGCCGTGCGCATTTTCGTCGATGCGAACGCCTTTGCAAACGAGAGCGACGAGGCCTGGGTCGAGAAGCACTACATTCCCTGCATTCGCAGCGTGGGCGACCTTTCGACGGCGGCGACCTTCATTGCCGCGCGCGGCGGGGCGCTCAGCATTGCCAACACGAGCGACGCCTTCAAGACCGCGGGCATCGAGCGCGCCTTCAAGGCCGCCGAGAACAAGGAACTTGCCATCAACCCGGCTGCCGCCGCGCCCGCCGACATTGTGGCGTGGATCGGTGGCGCATAGGAGGAGCCCGGTGACAGTTCAGCCGGAGCCCCTGGACCGGATCGTGCAGATTGCCGATCTGCACTTCTGGCATGTTGTGCGAAATCCTTTCCGCCTGTTGAGCAAACGCTTCGTGGGCAATTTGAACGTGTGGCTGTACCGCCGCCACGAGTTCATCATGAGCCGCGCGGAGGAATTCGCCAAGAGCGTCGTCGCCACCGGTATCGAGACGGCGCTCATGACGGGCGATTTCACGTCGACCGCGAACCGTAACGAATACCGCATGGCGCAGGCTTTCGTTCAGGGGCTCAAGCACGAGGGCCTGCGCATCGAACTCGTGCCCGGCAACCACGATGTCTATACGTTCTACTCGGCCCGTATTCGCCGCTTCGAGAAGTACATGGGCGAGTTCATGCCGGCAGGGGGCTACCCGGCCCTGCGCAGGCTGCCCGGCGGCACGGCGCTGTTGCTTGTCCCGACGGCCGTGCCCCAGTTGCTATCGTCGAAGGGCCGCATCAGCAACGCTGACGTGGCACGGGTGGCGGCGCTCCTGGACCAATGTCCCGAGCGCGTCATCGTTGCCGGCCACTATCCGCTTCTCGCCAAAACGTACGCCTATGCCCAGCACGCCTCGCACCGGCTCGACAACGCTCAGGCCTTGCAGGACGTGCTCGGCCAATCCGGCCGTCGCGTGCTCTACGTCTGCGGCCACACCCATCGCTTCAGTTACGTCCAGGACACCCGCTATCCAAACGTGGCGCACCTCTCGACCGGCGCATTCTTCCGCTCCGACCCTCAGCAGGGCCTCCAGGGCGAATTTGCCGAAATCCACGCCACGCACGCCGGTTTCACCGTCTTCCGCCACACCCACGAGAAGGAATGGCGCCGCGACAGCGTGGACATTCAGCCGCTGGTGAGGGACTGAGGAGAAGGAACGAAGAACGAGGAACGAGGAAAGAAAGCGCAGGGAAGACATCAACTCGCTCTTATTGCTTATTCTTTCCTCGTTCTTCGTTCCTCTCTCCTCGTTCTTTCAAAACTAGCCCCTCCGGCGTCGCGTGTGTTAGCATGACGCCATGTCAAAGGTAGCTCCAGAAAAGCAGCCTCGGCTTGCCATTGCCCTCGACCCCGATCGGCTTGGGCTCCTTGCGGGAGCGGTGGCTGCGACGGTTGTGCTTGCCGTCAGCCTTTTTTACCGGAACGCGGACCTACCCACGGCACTGCTTCGTTCCGCAATCGTGCTGCTGGTGAGTTACGTCGCCACCTTCATCCTGGTATCGGTTATTAAGCGCGTAATGCTTACCGAAATAGCGATCAAGAAAGAAGAAGAGCGCCAAAGGGCTCTGGAGCGTAGTAAGAAATCCGAAGAAAAGCCGGGAGGAACCGAATGAGATTACAGTGTTTCCGGGGGGGGCTTGCTGCCGCCATGCTTTGGACCGCCGCGGCCGCCGCGCAAGCGCCGAATCTGGATGAAATGGACCTGGTGCTCCGGTCTGTTCCCAATGGGCCGGTGGCCAGCGTGCGCGGCAAGATGATTGAGGCCAAGGACTATCGCGAGCAATACCTGCGAACCCTCGCCGAGATTTCGGCGCGCGCCGGCGGCAAGGGCGTGGACGACGCCATCCGGTTCCAACTCGGCATGCAGACGCTCCGCCGCCTGGTGGCGGATGAAATTCTTGCGCAGGACGCCGTCCGCCTCAAGCTCGAAGTGCCGGCCGAGGACCTGGACAAGGCCTGGCAGAACGAGCTGAAGATCCTTGAAGAGCAGACCAAGAAGGAAGGTCAGCCCGCCTCGTCCGAGGCCGAGCTGCTTCAGCGCGCCGGGACCACCCGCGACGCCGCCCGCGCCGAGTTGCGCAAGGTCATGCTCATCGACCGCATGCGCGAGCGCATCGCGAAGGACAACGGCGTGGCCGTGTCCGACGCCGAGATCGACAAGTACCTCAAGGAACACGCGGCGCGTTTCGACAGTTCGACGCGGTATCACATTCGCCACATCCTCGTTCGCCCGGAAGCGTCCACCCTGGGCAAGCCTACCGACTCGGACAAGGCCAAGGCCCGCAATGAAGCCGAACAGGCCCTGGGCCGCATCCGCTCGGGGCAGAGTTTCGAGGCCGTGGCCAAGGAAGTTTCCGACGCGCCGCGCAAAGAGGAAGGCGGCGACATGGGCCTCATGCGCCTCGACGACATGGGCCCGGTCCTTTCCGAGGCCGTCAAGAAACTGAAGCCCGGCGAGATCAGCGGTGTCATCGAAAGTGATTACGGCTGCCACCTCGTGCAGCTCGTGGACACTCAGGCGGGCGAAAAGGTCGACACGGAAGCGATTAAGCCGCGAATCCGCAAGGGCCTGCTCGCCGAGAAGGCCGAAGAGGCTGTGCAAAAGTACATCGAGAAGGTCGCGCAGAATCCGGATGAGGTGCGGGTGTACTTGCGTCTCGACAAGCAGTTGGAAGCGCGCCCCGACCTGCAGAAGAAGCTGAGCCAGGCCGGTCAATAGGGCGCTTCACCGCTCGATATCGAACACACGCCGGCGGGAAGATCCTCCGCTTTCCGCCGGCCTTTTTTCTGTTCCTTTTTCCTCTGTTGATTGGTAGAATCCAAGTTCGTGTGAAAGTCATACGGTTTCGGCGCACCGGCTCTTGAGACCTTCCACACGAGCTTCATTGCCTATCGCCATTGGCGTCATCAGCGGGAGGAAGAGCATGGTCAAGGTGGGCATCGTCGGTTGCGGTGGTATCGCGCGCGAACACTGCAAGCATCTTTCCGCAATGGACAACGTCAAGTTTGTCGGTCACTGCGACATCGACGAAACCCGCGCCCGCGCCCTGGCCGACACCCACGGCGGCGACGCCTTCACCGATTTCGAAACCCTTTACGACAAGGCCAAACCCGACGCCGTGTTCGTCTGCGTGCCGCCGTACGCCCATGTCGGCATGGAAGAGGCCGCCCTCGATCGGGGCATACATCTGTTCATCGAGAAGCCTGTTGCGATCGATCGCGTCACCGCGCGCCGCATTGCCGCCTCCATGCGCAACACCAACAGCATCGTCAGCGTCGGCTATTGCTATCGCTACTACGACACCGTCAACCTCGCGCGGCAGCTCCTCAAAGGCAAGGCCGTCTCGCTTATCACGGCCGCCTGGAACGGCGGCATGCCCGAGGTGTGGTGGTGGCGTCGAATGGACACCAGCGGCGGTCAAATCGTCGAACAAAGCACGCACCTCGTCGATCTCATCCGGTACCTTTGCGGGGAGGTGGCCGAGGTCAATGCCGTTGCGGCCACCGGTTGCATGACCCACGTCAAAGACTTCAGCACGCACGACAGCACCGTCCTGACTATGCGGCTCAAGAGCGGCGCCGTTGCCACGCTCGCGTCGTCGTGCGTGACCAATTACGGCGGGCGCATATCCGTCGAGATCATCACGCCGGAGGCTACCTTCACCCTCGCCAACGGCCGCCTCATCGTGCACGAGGCGGGCAAGGTTACCGAGTATCATCCCGCCGTGAACATGTTTCGCGAGGAGGACGAAGCCTTCATCGACGCCGTGCGCCACGGCCGCCGCGGCCGCATCAAGTCCACCTACAACGACGCCCTCAAGACGTTCTACGTCACCTGTGCCGCCAACGAGTCGCTCCAATCCGGCATGCCTGTCAAGCCTTGACCGGGAAGCGGGGGTATCCCGATTGGCGCCACCCTGGGACGTGAGAGAACGTACTGCCCATTCAGGCTTGAGCTTGCGGCCGTTCTTTTCGCGCCCGTAATCGATTTCAAGAACTTCCCTCGGAAAGGGAAGTTGCGAGAACCCCTTTTTTCGCCTCCGTGCTCCCCAGTTTTCCTTTGCCTGATATTCGAGCCCGCTTCAGCGGGCTTTTCACCTTTGCCCCCGCCTTCAGGCGGGGGGTAGCAGGCTTCACTTTCAAGAGGAAGCCGGCTTCAGCCGGACTTCTCGGGCTTTGCTTCAGCTAAAGCAGGATCGAAAAGCCCGGCTGAAGCCGGCTCCATCGGTAGAGGACAGCCCTTC
>JAVEWL010000451.1:0-5019 GCA_034004565.1 FCB group bacterium
ACCGGCCCCACGGCACAAGGCCCGAGGCACCCGGTCTCCACAATCTTGACCTCGGTTTCGAGGCCGTACTTCCGCAGCGCCGTCTGGATCGCGGCACTGACTTCGAGCGCGCCCGATGCGACGCAGCCCGCCCCCGCACACACCAGCACGTGAGAACGCACGCCATTCATATGGAATCCCCTTCAGAAGGCCTCGCGCCCGGTTCGCTCCCCGCGAAACCGGCAACGGCCCGTCATTCCGCGATTAAGAACTCCACGACCGGATTGCCCGCCGCCACATGCTCCTGGACGACGCGGTGGATCCGCTTGCCGTCCAGCTTGCCGTAGCGAAAGACGTTTCCGTCCTTGTCTTTCAGGGTGACCATCGGTTCGCGGTCGCACAGGCCCGCGCAGCCGGATTGGCGCAGCGTCACGCGCTCGTCCGCGCCGGCCGTCTCGAGTTCCGCCGCCAGCGCCGACAACACGTCGCGCGCGCCCGCCGCGATGCCGCAGGTGCCCATGTGGACCGTCATCTCGATTTCGCGGGCACCGGCGCGCAAGGCGATGTCCGCCTGCGCGCGCTCCCGAAGCGCCGCCAAATCCTCAGGACTTGTGATTCTCGTCGACATATCGAATCTCCAAAAGCAGTGACTAGTTACTCGTTATTAGTTACTAGTTGGATTACTTCGGGCTGCCGTTGGCCGGCTCCTTCTGGCGGTACTGGTCGAGGACGGCCTGGATCCGCGTGGGCTTGACGCGCTGATGGACGTCGTCGTCGATCATGATGGCCGGCGCGAGACCGCAGGCGCCGAAGCAGCGCGCCACGTCGAGCGAGAACTCGCGGTCCTTCGTGGTGCCGCCCACGTCGATCCCGAGGCGCTGCTTGATCGCCTCGAGGACCTGCTTGCCCCCGCGCACGTAGCAGGCCGTGCCCAGGCACACGCGGATCATGTGCTTGCCCCTCGGCACCGTCGAGAAGAACGAGTAGAAGCTCACCACGCCGGCGACCTCGCTGTAAGGCTTGTCGAGGCCGAGGCTGATGCGCTTGAGGACGTTCTCCGGCAGGTAGCCGAACACGGCTTGCGACATCTGGAGCACGGGGATGAGGGCACCGGGTTTGTCTTTGTAATCGGAGATGATTTCGTCGACCCTCGCGAGGAGTTCCTCCTCCGAGGCTTGTTCGGCGCAGGTACATACGGCAGGTTGGCGCTCAGACATACGTTCCCCTCCGGTGATGCTGCGGATCTTCCCTAAGTTGGCGCCGAAGACCGGTAAGTCTGTGGTGCGGCCAATACAGGTAATGCAGCAGCCATCTCTTGGGCCCGCTTCCGTCTCCCCGACGAAAACGGGCAACGCACTGGCACATGGGCACTATAGCAAATTCTTTTCGTGAAATCTATCACGATTCCACGATTGTGCTAGCGGGTGCCCCGTGAATTACGTAACGGCGTATCCGTACTGGCTTTACGCGGCACCGGCGTGCCCTATTCTTGCATGAAAGAATCCGGTGTTGTTGCAGTATAGTCCACTTATATTACGTAATTTACCGCCACCCTGTGAGGACTCAAAGAGAAGAACCAGGGCTCCCATGCTTCCCGTTCGCTGGGCCAGGATGGGTCTTATGGGTCTTATGAGCCTTATGGGATCCCATCCGGCCCCTAGGGCCCATTCGCCGTGTCCCGGTGGTAAACCCCGCCCGCAAACCTTGACCCTTCCAAAGCCCACAGGGCATAATCGCCGGGTTACTTGGCACTGGGGCACTCGAGGAAGCGATCGGGCGCTGCGTCAGGGCCTACTAGCCTTGATCGACAGCCTGGGGAGCGCGAGAAGGGAACTCATGAGCACATACACCTTGGATCCAAACTATCCCGGCGGACGGCCCATCCAGAACCTGGCGCAATACAAGTGGATGGTGGTGGGCATGCTGTGGTTCATCACCTTCTTCAACTACGCCGATCGCATGGCCTTATCCGCCAACCTTCCGCTCGTGGGTGAATACTTCGGTTTGAGCGACACCCAGCGAGGCATGCTCGTTTCCGCATTCGGGTATTCCTACGGTATGGCGGCCATCTTCGCCGGCTATATCGTGGACCGCGTGCGCCGCAAGAGCGCCGTGTTGTTCGGGCTCCTCATCTGGAGCCTCATCTGCATCATGATAGGCGCGGCGCCGAGTTATCATCTCCTCTTCCTATTTCTCGCGCTGGAAGGCCTCGGCGAGGCATTCTACTTCCCCGCGGCCCTGTCGCTCGTCAGCGACTACCACGGAAAAGCCACTCGCTCCCGCGCCATGAGCATCAACCAGACCGCGGTATACTTCGGCACGGTAGGTGGAACCGTCGCGGCGGCCATGCTTGGCGGCCACTTCAACTGGCGGGCGCCCTTCTTCGTGTTCGGCGCGCTCGGCGTGGTCCTGGCCCTGGTGCTGTGGCGCTTCCTCCACGAACCCGCGCGCGGCGCCGCCGACCTGGCCGACGCCGGCGAGGGAGGCAAGGCCTCGCACCGCAAGATTGGATGGATCGAGTTCTTCCGGATCTTCTTCACCACCCCGACCGCGCCCCTGCTGCTGCTCGGCTTCCTTTTCGCCAACTCCGTCGCGGCCATCACCCTCGGGTGGATGCCCTCGTTCATTCTGGAATCCTTCTACGACGGTGACAAAACCCACCTGGTCGCCGCCGGATTCCTGGCCACCTTGCCCTTGCAATTCGCCAGCATGATCGCCGCCCCCATGGCGGGGCTCAGCGCCGACAAGTTCCGCGCCCGGACCTCGCGCGGCCGCATCATGGTGCAATGTTTCGGCGCCGCCTGCGCCATCCCCTTCGTGGTGCTCTGCGGACAGGCCGACACCAAGGTTCTGGTCATCGTGGCGCTGGTCGGCTGGGGTATCTGCAAAGGCATCTACGACTCGAACATCTTCGCGTCTCTCTACGACGTTATCCGCCCCGAGGCGCGCGGCATGGCCGCCGGCATCATGAACCTGTTCGCCTGGGCCGTGGCCGGCGTCGTGGGACCGATCGCCTTCGGGTACTTCTCCGAAATCTACGGCAAGCGCGACACCATGTCCTATTCGGCCGCCCTGTACGGCGTGGCCGCGATACTCCTCTTCATCGCCATGTGGTTCTTTGTCGGCCGCGATTCGCGGCGCATGCAGGCACAACTCGTGGCGGAGGCGGATGCGCAACGCACATAAACGGCCGCTCCGGAAGCGCGCATGAGGCAAAAGCTCCGAAAGTACTTCGTCACGGGATTCATTGTGCTCGTGCCGCTGACCGTGTCCGTCAAGGTCTTCGTCTGGGCCGTGGCCTTCATGGACAACATCCTGAAGCCAGCGGCCCAGAAGTACCTGGGAGAAGGCTACGTCTTCGGCATCGGGATTGTCCTGTTGCTGATCATTACGTTCTGCGTCGGCGTGGTCGCGCAGAATTACTTCGGACGTAAGCTGGTCGATCTGGTGGAACGCCTGTTCGACCGGTTGCCCTTCATTCGCGTCGTGTATTCGGCCTGCAAGCAGTTGCTGGAACCGTTCAGCAACGACCGTGGCTACTCGCTCCAGCAGGTTGTGCTGATCGAGTACCCCATGAAGGACCGCTACTGCGTGGGCTTCCTCGCGAACGACGACGCGGGAATGAGGGGAGAGGAGAAGCTCGTCAGCGTCTTCATTCCGTCAAACCACCTTCACCTGGGTTATTTGGTGGTGATGCCCGAACGCGACGTAACCCGCCTGGACATGTCCGTGGAAGAGGCCCTCAAGATGACGGTGTCCTGCGGCATCGTCATCTCGAAGCCGTTCCGCGTCGAGCCGGACGAGTCCATTGTGGAGTTGGCGATTTCGCCGGGGAAACAAAAGAAGAAGGCCGGAACCGTTGCCGGTTCCGGCCCTATATCGTAACTCGCATTGGCCATCCTCAGGAATCACTACGTCGGCCGCGAGTAATTTAAGAGGCCCAGGATGAGGATCTCCGGGGCCTCCGCGGAAGGAGAAACGCCACATGTGGCGCTGACCAACCTCATTGTAGCATGAAGAGGGGAATAACGCAAACGATTTAGAGGAAATCGGGTTTTTCGGGCGAACACCGCAACTATCGTAAATAAACCCATAATCTGTCAAGAATTTGCCCGAGAATGGGCCCATTTTGGTCCCGAAATCGACAAAAACCCGCCTTTTTCACCCTTCGCACCCGCCATTTTTGCCCCTTTTTAGCTTCACTCCGCCCGCCCAAAACAGGTAGAATCCCCCGTTTCTTTTGCATGGGGATACGGGCGGGCCTGGCTCGCCGAGGGGAGCACTATGGAACTGTTTGACGCGCTGGAAAAACGCCACAGTTATCGCGGCCCGTTCCTTGATAAACCGGTCAACAGGGAGGATCTGAACCGAATCGTTCAGGCCGCCTTGCTCGCGCCGTCGGCCAAGAACGCGCAGACCACCGCCTTCATTGTGGTCGACGACCCCGAGCTCGTCCGCCAGATCGCCGTCTTGCACGAGTTTAACGTCGCCTTCCAGCAGGCAAAAGCCTTCATCGGCTGCCTAGTTGACAAGGAGCCCGAGGCCGTCTACGAAGGCTATGCATTCCAGATTGAAGACTGCGCCGTGGCCACCCTCTCGATGCTGCTCGCCGCCACGGCCCTCGGCTACGCCGGCGTCTGGGTCGATGGCTGGCTGCGCCTTAAAGACCACGCCGCAATCATCGGAAAGCTCCTCAACATTCCCGAGGACAAAACCCTGCGCATCATCATCCCCCTCGGCGTCCCCGCCGAAGAGCGCAAACAACCCACGAAGAAACCCCTCGAGGAACGGGCGCGCTTCAACCGCTTCTGAAAGTAAGGTCCGCCAAGCAAGCGGATGCGGCCCGGATTCCAACGGCCCCAGCGCCATCCGATTGCAACTCCAAAGCTCTTTGAGCCCGCTTCAGCGGGCTTTTGCCCTTTGCCCCCGGCTTCAGCCGGGGGGATCGCGGCCTCAGCTTAGAAAAGAAGAGCCGGCTTTAGCCGGACTTTTCGGGCTTGGCTTCAGCCTTGGCAGCTAAAGCAGGATCGAAAAGTCCGG
>JAVEWL010000452.1:0-5016 GCA_034004565.1 FCB group bacterium
GGGGGCGAGGGTTGGGGCGCGGGGGCACTGTTTCGCGTCCATCCCACCCGGAAAGAAGCCACCCGGCATTCGGCTAACGTGGCGCGCGGCGGGCGCACGCAGGGGGCCTGAAAATGCCGCATGAACTCAAGAAAGGGGGAGGGGATATAGGTGAGGTCTGTATCGGCGGGCAGGCCTGTGTATTTCTGTTTGAAAGAGAGGTGGTGATGGGGTGATCCGCTGATAGGTATACAAAACCAATGCTTTGATCCAAGCGCAACAGGAAAACCTGATAAACATCTGATAATAATAGAGTCGCGCAAGTCATTATTTGACTATAGTTTATGTATCTCTTGGCGTATCAGAAACTTATGGCTTGCGTTTCGTTGAAACTGTGGTAAACTTTATTCGCACGCTGTTCTATCCCGACGTAACGAGCAGGACACAAAGATAAGGCTTTTTGTCCAACCGCAGCTTGGAAAGGAGGGATATTGGCCCTGTCAGGTTGCCTTCCTCTGAACAACACCTCCCTGTGTTTTCCTTGCCTTTAGTAGATCGCGACTGAATTTCATCCGTTCATAACTCTCACCTCGGAAGTTCTTCTTCCTCTAAGGAGTTCCACAATGAGCAGGAAAGGCTTTACGTTGATCGAGCTGTTGGTAGTGATTGCCATCATTGGTATCTTGGCGGCGATCCTTCTGCCCGCCTTATCGCGTGCCCGAGAGGCCGCCAACCGCGCCACGTGCCAGAATAACCTGAAGCAGATTGGCGTGGTATTGAAGATGTATTCCGGCGAAGCCAAGGGAAAGTATCCGCGCCTGCACGGCGACGAGTTGTACGGTACAGACGACAACGCGGAGGCCGTGGGTTGCGAACCGGGTACGATGAATGACGATACGGACTTCATCTTTGACCTGCGTGCCACGTATCCGGAATACCTTACGGACCCGAACATCTTAATATGTCCTTCGGATGCCGGTGCGACGGACGAGAATCCCCTGGATATTATCGGGGGCGAATGCGAATTCAAAGGCCTCATTACGCAGGGCGACGAGAGCTACACGTACCTTGGTTGGATGTTGGATAAGCTGGAAGACGACGATCATTCGCTGCCGAAGTCGGCGCTGGGCGCGTTGGGCCTGTCCGGGCCCGGTGATGCGTCAACGCAGTTGGTCGCGGTTCTGGCGACGGTCCTGCCCAATTTGCAGGGCGGTGATACCGTGGACGATATGCTGGACGACGGGATCCTGGATGAGGACCTTGACCTCGAGCCGATTGCGACGATGTTCGGTGTCACCGAGTTTATCGGTACCGGTGGAACCTTCACGGCGATGCGTTTGAAGGAAGGCATCGAGCGTTTCCTTATCACGGACATCAACAATACGGCGTCGGCGTCGATTGCACAGAGCCAGGTGCCGATTTGTTATGACACGATTTCGGCCGGCGATGTGAATCCCGAAGGCCTGGGCCTGTACAACCACATCCCGGGCGGCGCGAATGCGCTGTATCTGGACGGGCATGTCGAGTTCCTGAAGTATCCGGGCAAGTTCCCGGCCTCGAAGAACTACGCCGGCCTGGTGCAGTTCTTTGCGTAGTACCTGACTTCGTGTGAAGAGAGTGTTATGGGCGCGCGATCCGATTTCGGGTCGCGCGCCCGGTTTTTCCGGGCACCGGTTCCCGTGGCTCCCCTTTCCAAGGGGAGTTCTTCGTTCAACCAGAAACTCCTCTTCGAAAGGGGAGCTACGGTAACGAGCACGATCGGGGGTTACATAAAACTTCGGACGAGGCCGCTGATCAGGAGTCCCCAGCCGTCGGCGAGGACGAACATGATGATCTTGAAGGGCAGTGAGACGAAGACGGGGGGCAGCATGAGCATGCCCATGGACATGAGGGTCGAGGCGACGACCATGTCGATGATGAGGAAGGGGATGTAGATGAGGAAGCCGATCTGGAAGGCGGTGCGCAGTTCGCTGATGGCGTAGGCCGGCACGAGGACGTTGGTGGGGACGTCGTCGGGGGTGTTGGGCCGGCCGAGTTTGGCGATACGCATGAAGAGGGCGATGTCGCTCGGGTCGGTCTGGCGAAACATGAATTCGCGTATGGGCGCGAGGGCCTTGGTGACGGCTTCGGATTGGGTGATTTCCTGTTCCATGTAAGGCTGGACGGCCTCGTCGTAGACGCGCTGGTAGGTGGGCGCCATGATGAAGAAAGTGAGGAACAGGGCGAGGCCGATGAGAACCTGATTAGACGGTGTCTGCTGGGTGGCCATGGCTTGGCGCAGGAAGCCGAGCACCACGATGATGCGGGTGAAACTGGTGGTCATGATGAGGATCGCCGGCGCCAGCGAGAGCACCGTGATCATGAGGAACACCATGAGCGTAGTGGAGATCTGACCGGGCTGGGCGGCCTGTTCGATGGAGCGCATGATGTTCACGGCGCCGGGGGTGCCGGGCGAGGCGGTTTGCTGGGCATAGGCGCCGCCGGCGCAGAACAGGGCAAGAAACACGCACGCGGCCAGGAGCAGACGGCGTGCGCTGGTATATGCCACCTCCAAACTCGTTTGGGGGTGCTCAGGGTGCGTCGCGATCGCGAATTCTTCCCCCCCTGCCCCCCCGCCTGCGGGGGGGAAACACTTGGAGGAGGTTATCGCCGATACGTGTTGGTCCCCCCCGCCTGCGGGGGGGTAGGGGGGGAGGTTCTTGGCATTTCTCGAAGCCCCCCCGAACGAGCTTGGAGGCGGCGTATCCATGGCCTTTGGGGCACGGTGGTGTTTGGGAACGTTTGGCAATTCCCAATGGAGGCCACTCTGTCTAGTGTTCGGGGTCAACGCGCGGCCCCTCCTCGAGATAGCGTTTCAGGCGTTCGATGTCGCCCCGGAGCGAGACGATCTCTTCGTCGTCGGCGCCACCGGGCGCCATGGGATTGAGCGCGTGCGAGCTGGCGCGCAGGTGCTCCATGAAGTCGTGCTGGGATTCCACCGTGGGGGTGGCCGTGGTGTGTTCGAGGTTGAATGTGGCCGCGTCGAAGGCCTCGAGGATGTTGATGTTCTGCGCGGTCACGCCCAGTAGCAGGACCTTGTCGCCCACACGCACGAAGTGGAGCGCAAAGCGCGTGTCGAGGTGGAGTCTCCCGACGACGCTGGCGAATTCGCCGCCGCCGAGCATCGGGGCGTGGCGGCGCAGGCGGGCCAGCAGCGCGTAGGCGGCGATGATAAGCACAAGAACGATGATCAGGGCGTAGACGCCCCGCAGCAACGAGCCCAGGCCCGGCGCCGGTTTTTCGGCGTCTTTGGCCGGCTCTTGGGCCTTTTCGGCCGCGGCGCCTTCGGCTTTGTCCATCTCCGCGCCGACGGCATTGAGGATATCGGCCATTTCGGCCGACGCAGCCGCGGTTGTTGCGGCGGGGGCGGTCGGCGTGATTTCGGCCGGCGGCGAAGCCGCGGGAGCGGCCTCCTCGATAGTCTGCTCGAAGGGAGCGCTGTTGGCCTCGGGCGAATGCGGATCGACCGGCGCGGCCGTGGCGGTCCACGCCGCGAGAGCGCACAGGGCCAGGACGATGCTCATCCTACTTGGCAAGGTGACTATCCTCCGAGCGTTCCTCCAGCCCGGCGATGTCGCCAATGCGGATGTGCAGCGTGTCTCCAATGACGACCACTTCCCCCTTCGAGAAGATCTGATCGCCAACAAAGACATCGGTGGGTTCGCCGGCGGTCTTGTTGAGCTGGATAACCGAGCCGCAATGCAACTCGAGAACGTCGCGCACCAGCATGGTGGTCCGCCCCAGGTCGGCGGTCATGGGCAGCTTCACGTCCTTGATGGCATCAAAATCGAGGTGTTGCGTCGGCGGACGATCCATGCGCTTGACCTCGGAGAATTCGTGCTCGTGCGGCTCTGGCCGGTCGGATGGGCTTTTCATTATTGGTCCGCCACCATGAATTTCGTATGGGCCACCTCAAGCACCTTGACCTCCTCGTTCGGCTCGACCTGGAGTTTCTCGAGGCGTTCGTTGGCCTTCTTGAGGGCCTCTTTCTTGATGTTTTCCTTCACAACGGGGTCATCAAGCTCTTCGCGCTTCTTGTAGCGGTGAAGATCGGCGAGCATTTCCTTGAAGTAGGCCTTGTCTTCTTCGACCAGCTTGAGCGTTACTTCGTCGGCGCACTTCATCGAGATGTTGTAGAGCAGAAGCGAGGCGGGAATGTTCGGGTCGGTCTGCGGCAGAGTGATGACGTCCTCGCCGAAGTCGATGTCTTTGGCCGTGTGGGGAATCTTGTCCTTGGGATGTTCGGGAGGCGCTTCGCCGCTGAGTTTCGGGGCCAGCACGAGGGCGTACACGGCGATGCCCGCGCCCGCGGCCACGATAGCCACGATTAGCATGGTAATAACGGTCTTCATCGAGGACTCTCCCCTCCTCCCTGAGCCGCGCTCAATTCGTACCCCGTCCCGTCAGGGACCGAATCAGCGAACGCGACTTTTCCTCCACGTCCCGGCGTTCCTTGGGCGTCAACTTGCCCCGCACGTAAATCTCGACGCGCCGGTTGGCCGCCTGCCCTTCGGGCGTATCGTTGGTGGCGACCGGTTGTCCGGGACCGCACGCAATCACTTCAAACTGTTCCAGCGGGATCCGGCCGTTTTCGCTGATAAAGCGCGTAACGGTCATCGCCCGCGCGAAACTCAATTCATAATTGTCGCGAAACACCGTGGTGTCCGCGAGGGGGCGGCTGTCGGTGTGGCCGCGCATTTCGAAGAATGCGTCCGGCACTTCCGATAGCACGCCCGCCACGTCCGTCAGGATGCCCTGCGTTTCCGCATCTCGTTTCAACTGGGCCTCGGCCGAGCCGAACAGGATGCGCGACGGCAGGTCAATCCGCAATCCGCCTTGCCCGTCATACTCGAGCTGCACCTCGTCGTCCTTGCCTTGCTCGAGCAGACGCTCTTCGAGTTGCCGGGCGAGCCGTTCAATATGATCGAAGGGCAATCCCGGCGGTTCCGGGCGCACCATGTTGAACGCGTGCCCGCCCGAGGCGGTGGCGTCGCCCAG
>JAVEWL010000453.1:0-5003 GCA_034004565.1 FCB group bacterium
TTCTCTTGCGGTTCTTCGTGTCTTCGTGCCTTTGTGGTGATCTTTATCCCTACTTTCCGTTATTTTGCAGTCTCCTCCCGCATTTATCCCCGGCCATCCGTCCCACATCCCCACCTTTGACAAAAAACGTCACTATGCGACCTTCGGGGACGGTTTTTTCGGGGTATATGGCAATAGCGGCCACAAGCTCATTCTCGGTAACCGATTTATTACCAACTGCTTAGCGGCTTCGGCTTAAACTTGGCACGGATGCTGCATCTATGCTTGACGACAGTTAACCGAAACCGCCCGCCGATGCGGACGGATGGGCAACCTAAGGGTTTACAGGAGGATACGCTAATGAGTAAAAAATCCGGTTTCACGCTGATCGAGCTCATGATTGTGGTGGCCATCATCGCGATCATCGCCGCAATCGCCATTCCCAACCTGCTCCGTTCGCGCATGAGCGCCAACGAAGCCGCCGCCGCCGGCGCCATGCGCACCATCTCCACCGGTGAAGTGGGCTTCCAGACGGCCGCGTTCGAAGACGCCGACGGCGACGGTGTGGGCGACTACGGCACGCTGGCGCAATTGGCCGATCCCGATGGCGCCGACGCCACCCCGCCCTTCATTGACGACGTTTTGGGCGCAGGCGCGAAGCAGGGTTACAACTTTGCCGTCGCCGTGGTCGCGGGCGGTGCCGCCGTACTGCCGGCCTACACCTGCACCGCCACCCCGGCCGCCGCGGGCCGCACCGGTTTCCGTCAGTACTTCGTGGACGCCAGTGGCGTGATCCGGTTTACCGCCGACGGCACGGCCGTGACGGTGGCGTCCGCTCCGCTGAACTAATCCTGGCTCGAGAGGGTCGACCGTTCTCTACTTGGGTCGCGGCGGCGAGGAAACACCTCGCCGCCGCGAGTTTTTTGTCCCGCCGGGCGCATCGGCAACACTTCTTGCCTTACGTCCCTGCAAAGTACCAACGCCGAAGACGACACGCGTTTCCTTCATTGAACTTCTAACTTCTAACTTCTCACTTCGACCCCTTCCCTTTGCCTGAGCCGTACCCGCCGCGTATACTGCCCCGCATGAATTCCTGGGCTTTCCATTTCATCAACCAAACCATGAAGAATGCCTTGTTCGACCGGGTAATCCCTTTCTTTTCGGACAAGGATACCGTTGTTGTTCCCGGGTTGGTGGCGTGGATCGTGTGCTTCTGGTTCGGACGCCGCCGCACGCGCGTCCTGCTGATTGCGCTGCTGCTCGCCGTCGGCGGCGCAAACCTCTCGGCGGAACAGGGCATCAAGAACCTGTTTCAGGAAAAGCGCCCCTACGCAGCCCTGGACGGCGTAAACGTCTACCGCAACGGGCAATGGTGGGTCTACGACGCGTTCCTCTACAGACACGACCCTCGCCAGAGCCACAGTTTTCCCTCCTCCCACGCGACCAATGTCGCCGCCGCGGCGACCGTGCTGGGCCTCCTGCAACCGGTGACACTTTTCGTCACCGTTCCCGTGGCGCTGCTCGTCGGCTTTTCCCGCGTCTATACGGGCCAGCATTATCCCGTCGACGTGCTCGCGGGCTATGGATGGGGTATCGCGTGGGGTCTTGCGGTCGCGGCCGGCCTGCATGCCCTTTCGCGGCGCGCGCTGCCGCCCGAACCGGAGGTATCCGCAATCCCGCTCGATTTGCCTTCCGCGCAACGGCTGTTCCTGGGGCTCCTCGCAGGGTGGACCCTCCTCAACTTCCTCTACGTCCGCTTCAACGGCGCCGGTCTGGCCGGCGACGAGGCACAATATTGGGACTGGTCGCGCCGGCTGCAACTCGGCTACTACAGCAAACCGCCGCTGGTCGCCTACGTAAACGCGTTCTTCACGCACGCCGCGGGCAACAAGGAATGGGCCCTGCGCACCGGCGCACTCCTTTTCACGTCCGGCACCGTGGCCCTGGTCTACGCCCTGACGCGACGAATCGCCCGGCGCGACGACGCGGCCCTGGTCGCCGCCCTCGCGCTCATGGCCATGCCGGCAAGCTGGGTCGGCTCGGCGTTGATGACCATCGATCCCATCCTGACGTTTTTCTGGGCGCTCGCGCTCTACGCCTTCCACCGCGCGGTCAACGGCGAAGCCGGCGCGTGGTGGCTCACGGGACTGGCCCTGGGCCTCGGCATGCTCGCCAAATACACCATGGCCCTGCTGATCGTCGCCTTTGTGCTCTACCTGCTGCTGGCCGACCGGAAATGGCTGCGCACGCGCGGCCCCTACGCGGCGCTGCTGCTCGCCGCGGCCTGCACGAGCGGCGTGCTCTACTGGAACTGGACCCACGACTGGATCTCGTTCCGCCACACGGCCCATATCGGCGCCGAGGGTTCCTCGAAACCCCTGAAACACTTCGCCGAGTTCTGGGGCGGCCAGGCGGGCCTCGTGTCGCCCCTGCTGCTCGGGCTCATGCTCTGGGCGGCGTTCCGCGGCGCCCGCCTGTTCACGCGCAACCGCGACGCGGCCTACCTGTTCCTGTGCTTCGCGGTCTTGTTCACGTTCTACGCGCTCGTGTCCTTCTTCCGCACGCCCGAACCCAACTGGCCCGTGTGCGCCTATCTTGCCGGTGCGGCGGGTTTGGGGTGGTGGTGGTCGCTCGCGCCGCGCACGCGCCGTACGCGCGGCCTGCTCGCCTGCGGCCTGGTCCTCGGCGTCGCCCTGGGCATTGTCGCCCGCTCGACGGACCTGCTCTATGCCGCGGCAGAGCCGTCCACCGGCGACGTTCACGCGCTGGGCCTGTCCTTCGACCCCGACCGCGATCCCACCAACGAATTGCGCGGCGGACCCGAACTGGGCGCGGCCCTGTCGAAATACATTTCACCCCACGAAGGCGCCGGACCGTTCCCGTTCAGCGATCGCTACCAATTGACCGCCCTGTCCGCGTTCTATACAAACGGCCGCCCCCGGGCTTATTGTATGAACCCCGGCGATCGACGGCTTAACCAGTACGACCTGTGGGGCGGTTGGGACACGCTCGTCGGACGAGACGGCATCTTCGTCACGGGCGGTGACGGGCTCAAAGCGCAGATCCTCATCGTGTCGATGCTCCAGCGGGGGGCCTTCCAGCGGGGCGAAGTGCTCGAGACGGTGCCCGTGTACAGGGGCAAGGCGTTGATCAAGACGTATACGATCTGCCGCATGTACGGCTACACCGGATACAACTGGGCGCCGCGCGAATTAAAATACTAGACCGGTATGCGATTGAATCCGCGTCTTCGGGATGGGCCGTTTTGCGCCTGAATCCGCGAAAAAGCCTGCGGATTCATTCGCAAACCGGCGTAAACGCAAAGCGGAAAGAGGGAACGACGTGTTGGCATACTTGAAGGCGATTGTCCTGGCGGTCATCGAGGGCGCGACCGAGTTCATACCCGTAAGCAGCACCGGCCACCTGATTATCGCGGACGAATACATCAAGCTGAGCGAGAACGAGGCCTTCGCCAAGACCTTCATGGTCGTCATCCAGCTTCCCGCCATTCTCGCCGTGGTGGTCTATTTCTGGTCGGAACTGTGGCCCTTTGCCAAGGATCCCGGCGAGCGGCACATGAAGTTCCGCCTGTGGACACGGATTGTCGTCGCATTCCTGCCCGCGGCCTTCTTCGGATTCCTGCTCGACGATTTCATCGAAGAGAAACTGTTCAACAGCGTGGTCGTCGCCACGGCGCTCATCGTCGGCGGCATCGTGCTGATAGTGCTCGAGCGGCGCCGTCCCTCGACCACCATCCTCACCGTCTACGATATCGGCTTTCGCACCGCCCTCTACATCGGCCTGTTCCAGTGCCTCGCCATGCTGCCCGGCACCTCGCGCTCCGCCGCGACCATCATCGGCGCCATGCTGCTCGGCGCGACCCGCCCGGCCGCGGCCGAATTCTCCTTCTTCCTCGCCATTCCCACCATGCTCGGCGCCACCGTCTTCAAACTGGGCCAGCTTGGCGCGGGCTTCACCGTCGACGAATGGTCCATTATCGCCGTGGCCTCCGTCGTCTCCTTCGCGGTGGCCTATTCGGTTGTGGCCGTCTTCATGAGTTATATTCAACGCCGCGATTTTCGCCCCTTCGGCTACTACCGAATCGTGTTGGGTATTGTTGTACTGATCCATTATTATTGGATCTCGACTGCATCATAGGGGACCGCAACTCAGGGGAAGGAGTTCATCGCGTCCGTCATGGCCAGCAAGAACAAGCAGGGGAATTCCGTATCCAAGTCAGCACCCGCCCGCAGTTCCTTCTGGCGTCGCGAGCCGGGCCTGCTCCTCATCCCACTGCTGTTCGCACTGCTCTGGGGAGCCTTTGCCGGGCTCGACACCTTCTCACCCTTCGAACAGCGCGTCGTGGGCGTCGATCCCGTCGGCTACTACGTGTGGTTCCGCTCACCGGTGTTCGATGCCGACCTGCAATTCGAAAACGAATACCGGGCCCTCATGCCCGGCAAGATCCACGGCGACACTCTCGTCGATCCCAACGGACCGCGCACCGCCACCGGCCACCTCCAGAACGCATTCTCACTCGGTCCCGCGCTCCTGTGGTCGCCCTTCCTTTTCGTGGCGCATGCGGTCGCGTGGGCCGGCGGGTGGACCGCCGACGGGTATGGGCAGCCGTACCACAGTGCCGTGTTCTTCGCGAACGCCTTCTACGGCCTCCTCGGCACCCTGCTGGTCTACGCCGCCCTGCGCTGTTGGTTCGCCGCCGGCGTGGCGACCTTGTCCGCCGTGGCCGTGTGGGCCGCGTCCCCCTTGCTCTACTACACCTTCGGCCAGGAAGCCATGTCGCATACGGTGTCGTACTGCTGCGTCGCCCTCTTCCTATTCGCGTGGGTCCGCCTGCGCGAACGAGAAGGCTATATGCCGTGGATCCTCATCGGCGCGGCCCTGGGCCTGGCCACCCTCGCGCGCTGGCAGAACGTCACCTTCGCGCTCGTGCCGACCGTCGACCTGCTCGCGCGCGACTGGAAACGCGACTTCCCGAGGCTCGTGGCATGCGGCGCCGCGACCGT
>JAVEWL010000011.1:0-24136 GCA_034004565.1 FCB group bacterium
GGTGTGCAGAGCGTAGTTGTCTTCCCAGTCGAATGTTTGCGTCTTCTTCATGGGGATGGTGTCGAAATCGAGGGTCAGGTCGTCCATGGCGCCCGTGTAGCCGTACCAGCTCGTGTCGAAGGAAATCTCGAGGCGGTCGACGGGCCGGATGGCGATACCGGCGCTGGCGCGCTCGGGAAAGTCGATGGAACTGCTGAAGCCGTCGCGGATGCGCAGCAAGCCCGCGCCCATCCCCGTGGCGCCGTCGATGTCGGCGTGGGTGCCGGTGGAATACGCGGCGCCCAGCGATACCTTGTCGCCGGCCCACAGCACGCCGAAGCCCGCGCCGACGCCGAAGCCGTCGCCCCAACTGTCGGTGGGCAGGGGAAGATAATGGCCGGCGATGTCGAAGGGCGTCTTGCAGCGGAACTGGGCGTAGCCGATGTTGAGCGTGAGTCCGAGGCTGAGCTCGTCGTTGAGCTTGAGGGCGAGACCCGGAGAAACGTGCGTGAGACAGGTCAACGTCTTGGTGTGGAAGTTGAGGGCCTGCGGGTTGTGTTCGAAGTCCGCGCCAATACCGTAGGGAACGTAGACGCCGACGCCGGCCGTGACGCTGTCGTTGAGCGGGTGGACGTAGCCCATGAGCGGCAGCACGTGGAACACGCCGCTCTTGCTGTCGGCGCTGCCTCGGGTGGGGCTGTCGTAATGGAAGATCGGGAAGAGGATGTCGGTGCCGGTCTCGGCGTAGGGGCTGTCGAACCGGGACATGCCGGCGGGGTTGTAGTAGAAGAGAGAAGCGTCGTCGGCGATGGCGGTGTAGGCGCCGCCCATTGCGCCGGCGCGGGGACCGATGCCGCCGATCCGGTTGAGGGCTCCCGCCGCGGCCTCGACGGCCCAACCGGTCCATACACACACCAATACTGTAAAGATTGCCCGACGAAGCATGGTACTCCCCTTCCGCGTGTCTCAATGCCCTTTTCAAGCGTCTGCGTATGCCCTGGTAGAGCCGGTTTCCCCCTCGGCTCGGTCCGGACAGAGTATGGAAACAGGGGTTACGAGTCAAGATTCGTGAAGCGGGGAAGAGCGACAGTCCTGTTCCCGCGCCGGTTCTTGTTCATGGCGCGACCGAACGGTACAATGGCGGAATGACCGAAACCAGCAAGGGGCTATGATCACGCAATGACGGACGCCGAAAAGGGATACGTTGATTATTTCGAGGTCTTGGGACTCGATTCCGCCGCCAAGCCGGGCGAGGTGCGCAAGGCCTACCGTAAGGTAATGAAGGATCTCGTGTTCGAGATCCACAGCGCCGAAATCACCGAGGAACGCCGGGCACACTACCTGCTCGAGATGGCCAAGCTCAACGCGGCCATTTACATCCTGCGCGACAACGATCTGCGCGAGACCTACTGGCGCGAGCGCCAGGAGGTCATCGACCTCGAGCACGAGTGGCGCGCCGCCGCGGACGCGGGATCGTCCGAAATGGACGCGTTGCGCCGTCGTTTCGACGCGACGGTGCGGCATTTTCTGTCGCACTACGTCGAGGAAGCCATGCTGGATGCCGGACGGGACCGGGAGTGCGTCGAGGCGAGCGGCTGGAATCCCGCGCACGAGCGCCACGCTTCGCGCATCCTGCGGCACTACCGCCACGGGCTTTATCAGGACATTCTCGAGCGGTTGCCGTACCACGAAGTGACCCCGCCTCGAATCGATTGGGACGAGCGGCGGAGCATCGTGGCGGCCCTCGTGACGGGAGACAAACGATGAGCGCCGCGACCCGCAAGGGACAAACCACCGACAAGCCCGTCAGCCCCGAGCTCATTGCCAAGGCGATTGCCAAGGCGGTTTGGGCGGGCAATTTCGTTAACTTCAAGTTCCTGTTTCTGCCGTTCTCGCCCGCGCGCGCGGATTCGAGCGAACGCTTCGACGCGGAGCGCTACAGCTACCTGCTGCCCGACGACAGAACGGTCGCGGACCCGGGGTATCAGCAGGCCCTGTCCCTCGTGCGCCGCGAGGACGTCTGGCGGCACGTCGAGTCCGAGCTCGAAGCCAATCGTCCGGCGCAGTTGCCCTCGGACCTTCTGCTGCTGCTGGCCGACAATGCGGTTCGCGCCGGCAAGTACACGAGCGCGGCGCTGGCGTATGAGTTGCTTCGGGTCCGGTCCCGGATGCAGGAGGAGTTTTTCGCCGAGGCGGATCGGGCGCTTGACCGCAACGACATTGCCGCGGGCGTTCACGGCTACCTGATAGGCACGGGCCTGGCCTACGACTACGCCGCGTTTCCGGAACCGCTGCCGGAGGTGGCCGATTTCCAGGTGCGCGCGCTCGCGCTCCACGGCGACTATCCCGAACGTCCGGAGGACTGCATCGCCCTGCAGCCGCGGGAGCATTCCATTCGCACCGCGCTGGGGTACCTGTTGCTGAGCGCCGAGGCCGAGGCACGGCTCGCGGCGCGGCCGATGGAATTGAGAGAAGCCTTTCTGGAAGAGCTTGTGCGCCGGCGCGATCCGCAGTGGGACGCGTTTGCGGCGCGCTACCGTGAAGCCTCGAGCCAGGCCGTCCAACTCGGGGCGCGCCTGAGGGCCGATGCCGAGCAATCGAGGAACTCGCGCGAGGGCTTGATGGGAGAACTGGCCGCCGAACAACTCGAGGAAGCGCAGCGGATCATGGTTCGCCTGCTGGGGCGCGAGGTTCCGCAAGGCGAATGGTGGCAGTATCTTAAGGAGTTGGCGTACGAGCATCCGCCGGCGGTGTTGTTCGTCGGGCGGCAACTGGTGGGCGACACCGAAGTGATCATTCCGTTGTATCGCAGCGATTCGCCCCTGCCGGCGCGATTGGGACTTGTGCCGCAGCCTTGAGTCGCAAGATTCAAGGAAATCCGGTAAAATAGGCGGGGGCTCGAATAAGGGAGAAACGCTTTTCGTTAGTAAGACGAGTGGTTGCGACAACCAGGAACATGGAATAGCGAAGACTTGAGCACGTTGGATGGATCCAGTCCCGAGCCGGATGAATCCGGCTCCGGCCAGAAGCAGGAAGCGAAACGCGAGGTGGTTGAATTCTTCAAGCTCGTGTTCTACTTCCTGATTTTGTTCATCGTCATGCGCTGGTACGCCATCGAAGGCTACGAAGTGCAGGGACCGTCCATGCAGCCCACCCTCCAGAACGGCCAGCGAATCCTCGTGTTCAAACTGCCGCACATTCTCAGCCAGTTCAGCATTTTCAGTGGCCTGGAAGCCCTCAAGCCGGGGGATATCGTGGTGTTCCAGAGCCCGGACGACCGCGACAAGCGTTACGTGAAGCGGGTGATTGCCAAAGGGCCCGCCGTCCAGCACGGCAAGGTCGTGTCGGCTGAGCGGCAGGATGAACTGGATTCTTCGCAGGAAGGTGTGCGGGTCAAGTACGATCGGGGCAACGTGTACATTGACCACCACCGCCTAATCGAAGATTACATTCCCGCGGAAGAAAACCAGCACACCGAAACCTACGAAGAGGTCGAGTTGGGCCCCGGCGACTATTACGTGCTGGGCGATTACCGCGACATCAGCAAAGACAGCCGGACCTTCGGCCCCATCCAGGACAGCAAGATCATCGGCAAGGCCGTTCTTCGCTTCTGGCCCTTGAGCCAGTTCGCCATCCTGCGCTGACCGCGCCTTTCACGCCGGCGCAAGAGCATTTCCAAACCGGCTCCGCAGGTTCGCAGGCACTACGGCCCGCCCAGCTTTTCGTTTCAGCGCTTACCCTTACCCAAATACCCCATCCCTTACGTCCCCCGCTCCCCCAAGAAACGAAACCGGCATTGAAAACCGAAGTCTGATAGACTGCTGATCATGTGATTACCCGAGTGAATATCAGTATCCGGGAGGAAAGCTCATGAGCGGTTCGCTCTCTCGCCGAAACTTCTTATCGAAAGCCGCCGCGGCCGTTGCGGCGCCCTACATCGTTCCCGCCTCCGTCCTCGGCCGAGGCGGGGCAACACCCCCGTCGGAGCGCATCGTCTGTGCCGGCATCGGCATCCACGGCCGGGGCTTTGACGATCTCCGCGCGATGGTCAGCCACCGGGACGTGCAGTTCGTGGCCATCTGCGACATCTGGAAACAGCAGCGCCACGCCGTCAAGGACTTCATTGACGACCATCACGGCAACAAGGACTGCAAAATGTACCGCGACATTCGCGAGTTCTGCGCGGAACGCCAGGACATCGACGCGGTCCTCATCGCCACCGGCGATCACTGGCACGCCCAGGCCTCCGTCCGCGCGATGCAGGCCGGCATGGACGTGTTCACCGAGAAGCCGTCGTCCATGACCATCGCCGAGGGCCAGGCGGTCGTGGCGGCCGCGAAGCGCTACGGCCGCGTTTACCAGACCGGCACGCAGCGTCTCAGCGAAGCTAACCACGTCTTCGCCATCGAAATGGCGCGCGCCGGGAAACTGGGTCAGATCCACACCGCCTACGCCCACATCGCGCCGTGGGATTCCGCCAAGATGCCCAACACGTGGAAAGAAGCCCAGGAACAACCGCCGGTCGACGAAGTGGACTGGGATATCTGGCTCGGCCCCTGCCCCTGGCGCCCCTTCAACATGGACTACGTCAAAGGCGGCTGGCGCGACTGTTACGACTTCCACACGAGCTGCATCGGCGAATGGGGCGCGCACACCTTTGCGCAGGCTCAGGCCGGCCTCAACGCCGGCGACACCTCGCCGGTCAAGTACCAGTATGTCGACAACGATTCGGGCGACGGCATGGTCTGCACCTTCGCCAACGGACAGAAGATGATTCTCTCGCGCGGCGACCAGTACTGGCACGGCTCCTGCGGCGAGCGTTTCGACGGCGACGACGGTTGGGCCGCGGCGGCGGACGGGTATTCGATGCCCGACGTGTCCAACCCGAAGATGCTGGCGGAATTCAAGAAGGTGGTCGGCGAATACGTCGCACGTACGGGCCGCTCGCTCGATCACATGCGCAACTTCCTCGATTGCGTGAAGACCCGCGAAGAGACCGTGGCCAACCCCTCGGTGATGCACCGCTCGATGAGCACCGTGCACGCCGCGAACATCTGCATGTGGCTGGGACGCGACCTCGAATACGATCCGGTGAAGGAAGAGTTCGTGAACGACGACGAAGCCAACCGGATGCGGGCGCGCGCCCAACGGGAACCGTGGGTCATATGAAGACGGAGCGGAAAGGAACTCGCACGACCATGCGAAATATCATTGGATCACTCTTATTGGCCGGCCTTGTTGTATTGGCCGCCGTGCCCGCCGTTGCGCAGGACACGAATCCCCTCGAGGTCCTTCAGTCCGACGCATCGCCCGAACAGAAATCGCAAGCGTGCATCAAGCTGTCCGTAAACGGTCCGGTGGAAGCCGTGCCTGTACTGGCGGCCTTGCTCGTCGACGAGAAACTCTCGCACATGGCGCGGTATGCGCTCGAGCCGATGCCCTATCCGGAAGCCGGCCAGGCCCTGCGCGACGCACTCGGCAAGACCAGCGGCCGCCTCAAGGTCGGCGTCATCAATTCGCTCGCCATCCGCAAGGACCAGCAGGCGATCCCGCTGCTGATACCGCTCCTGGTCGATGCCGATGCGGACGTGGCGCAGGCAACCGCGGTGGCGTTGGGTCCGTTTGCCACCGACGAGATTCAGAAGGCGCTGATGATCGTCCTGTCGCAGCCGAACCTGGCTCCGGGGCGCTTCAATGCGATGTGCGACGGTCTTTTCCAATGCGCCGAAGCCAGGGCCGCGCGCAATCAGAAAGTCGAAGCGATTGCTCTTTACAAAACCCTGCTGGAGCTGCCCAACACGCAGACGCAACTTCGCACCGCCGCACTGCGCGGCGCCGTGCTCAACTTCGGCGTCGAAAAAGGAATGCCCCTGCTGACGCAGTACCTCCAGGGCGAAAACACCGACGACTTCTTCAGCGCCCTCCGCGTCGCGAGGGAACTGAGTGAACAGCCGGGCGCTACGGCCGCGCTGGCGGCGCTGCTGCCGCAGTTGCCGCCCGAGCGCAGGGTGCTCTTCATTGACCTCTTCGGCGAAAACGACGGCGATGCGGCCGGTGCGGCCCTTATCGCCCAAGCCGGCGAAGATCCCGTCGAACTCCGCGTGGCGGCCCTGAAGGCCCTGACCCGGATGCACTACAGCCCCGCGCTTGACCTGATTTCGAACCTCGCCTGGACCGCCGAAGGCCCGCTTGCCGAGGCCTCGCGCGACGCGCTGGCCTATTTCCCCGGTGCCGACGGCGACGCCGCGCTCCAGGCGCTGTTGACTCACGCGGATCCCAAGGCCCGCCGCGTGGCCGTTGAACTCGTCGGGCAGGGCGGCCTCGACAATCCCGCCGCCGTGCTCCTGAACACGGCCGTGACGGACGCGGACGAAAGCGTGCGCGTCGCCGCTCTCGAAGGACTCCATGGCTATGCCAGTCCTGAAGAGATGCAGAGCCTGCTGGACAAGGTAATCCATTCGACTTCCCCCGCCGAAGCGCGCGCCGCCGAAAGGGCCCTCACCGCCCTCGGCGAACGCCAGAAACAAATGCCCGGCGGCATCGTCGTGCAGAAGGCGGTCTACGGCAACCTGCCCGACGGTCCCTCCGCGGACGTCACCGAGCAGGTCTCGCGCATCGTGGCCGAAGGCGCGCCCACTATGCAGGCCTCGAACGCCAACTTCGGCGATCCCGCCCCCGGCGCCGTCAAGAAGCTGAGCGTCGAATACACGGACAACGGAACCCCCATCAGCAAAACCGTTGCCGAAAACGAGACGCTGAAGTTCAAGGAAGGCATCGCTCCCGCGGCCCTGGTGGATGCTTATTTCGCGGCCTTCGACCAGGCGCAGGGCGATACGAAACTAGCCCTGATGCGCCTGCTCGGTTCCACGGGCAGCCCGAAGGCCTTCGAAGTCGTGCGCGCCAACGCCACCACCGGCGAAGGCGCCATGAAGGACACGGCCCTGCGCACACTCTGCGAGTGGCCAACTTCCGAGGCCCTGCCCACACTGCTCGAGCTCTCGAAGACCTCCGTTGACCCGGCCTTAAAGACGCTGGCCTTGGGCGGCGCGGTGCGGCTGCTCGGCGCGACGCCTCCGGGCGAGGCGCTCCCCCAATACGTCGCGTTTATGGCGCAGGCAAGCACGCCCGAAGAGAAGAAGCTCGTCCTGAGCGGCATCGCTCAGGTGCACAACCTCGAAGCGCTCAACCTCGCCTTCGCGCAAATGCACGACCCCGCCGTGAAGCCCGAAGCCGCCCAGGCGGCCATCGCCATCGCCCGCGGACTCAACCAGCCCTCCGTCGAGGAGAAGTCCTTCTTCAACGGCGCCGATCTCACCGGCTGGGAGAGCGGCACGAACTACTGGCGCGTCGAAGAAGGCGCGATCGTCGGCCAGACCACCGAGCCCATCACGCAGAACGAGTTCCTCTGGTCCGCGATCCCCGTGTCCGACTTCTACCTCTCGGTTGACGTCCTGCTCGAACCCAACGAGGCGAATTCCGGCATCCAATTCCGCTCGAAGAAGGCCGACGAACGCGGCCAGGCCACCGGCTATCAGGCCGACATGGGCAAGGATGTGTGGGGACACCTCTACCACGAACACGGCCGCGGCAAGCTGGACTGGGTCGGCGACGCGGAGACCATGGTCAAGCCCGGCGAGTGGAACCACTACGAAATCCTCGCCGTGGGCCCGGCCATCTGGACCGCCCTCAACGGCAAGATCGGCGTGGCCTTCCTGGATCCCGAAGGCGCCAACGAACTCTCGGGCCTGATCGCTTTCCAGGTCCACGCCGGCCCGCCCCAGAAGGCCCAGTTCAAGATCAGGCACCTCGTCCACAATCCCCGAATCGAAATGGAAACGTTGGGTCCCAGGGATCTCATCTCCGCCCTGCGAGACCCGCAACAATAGCGCAGTCCACCAAGTAGCAATACGACGGCGAGAGGTCAACCCCTCTCGCCGTCGTTCATTTCTCCCATACTTCCCATAACTCCCATGGGAAACAGTGCCTTGGGCCTCTTACTCCGGCCGGGTCGCGGCGCGCTCTTCCCGGGCGGTCTGTTTGATCTCATTCCACGGAAAGCGGCGCTCGCCCGAATACGGCGTCGGCGGCAAGCCAAACCCCAGGATAAACGCGCGCCGGGGATTCGCGGTGTTATTTGGCCCCGCGTAATGCAGCGTGCGCGACAAGTGAAACGTGGCCCCGCCCGGCGGCAATGGACACGCCACCGCCTGCGAGGTATCCGCACCCTCCACCTCGAGCCCGTGCACGCGCGTATCGCGGTTGATCGAATGGTGCGGCAGAACCTCGAGCCGGTGACTCCCCGGAACGAAATGCATGCATCCGTTTTCGACCGTGGCCTCCTGCAGCGGAATCCACACGCTCAACGCATGGTATTCCAGACTCGGATTCCAATAGGCTTCGTCCTGATGCCACGGCGTTGCGGCCCCCACCCGCGCCGGCTTCAGAATCGCATGCTCGCCCTGGAACTCCGCCGCCTCGCCCAACAGTTGCCGCGAAAGCGCCAGCGCGTTCGTCCGGCACAGCAGCGTCTTGAACTCCGGCGCATACTTCGAAGGCCCCAGGATCTGCGGCAGCGCAGCCGGTTTCCCCTCCTCATCGGCCCCCGCCAAGTCGAACTGGTCCCCCGCCTCGCGCCCCGCCCGCAGCTCAAAAATCCGGTCGTACAACTCCCGCATGAAGGCAATCTCTTCCTGCGTCGTAATCGCTTCGACCGAAAGAAATCCATTCTCCCGAAAAAAGGCAATCCGCTCATCCAAAAGTCGCGAAACAGGCTCTATTGGCATGGCTATTCACTCCTCGCTCTGCCAACACCCCGCGCCGGCCAATCTATTCGTTCTTGCTATCCTTGAAAATCACCTGCGATCCCGACATCATACCCTCAACCTGAAACCCAGACCGCCGTTTACAGAAAGGTCCCGCTCATGCGCGCTACAATCCTCCCGCTCGTCTTCCTGGGGCTCGTGTCCGCCCAATCCTTCGCGCAGGAAAACTTCGTGGACAAGCACGTGAAGGTTTACTACGAACCCGGACGTTTCGGCGGGTGGCCGGCCAACCACGGCATCTGGATCTGGGGCAACGAGATCCTCGTCGGCTTCGGCCGCGGCTACTACAAAGACCTCGGCCCCGAGAAGCACAACATCGACCGCGACAAGCCCGAAGAACACGTCCTCGCCCGCAGCCTCGACGGCGGCGAAACCTGGACCCTCGAACATCCCAACGACAAGGGCTTCCTCCTCCCTCAGGGCAAGGAAGGCCTCCACGGCACCGAACTTCCCGGCGTCCCCCTGAAACCGTCCGTGTACTGCCCCGGCGATATCGACTTCACCCACCCCGACTTCGCCATGGCCCTGCGCATGACCAGCGTCCACGCCGGCTCATCCAATTTCTATTACTCCTACGACCGCGGCAAAGTCTGGGAAGGCCCCTTCTTCGTCCCCAGCTTCGGCATCGAAGGCACCGCCGCCCGCACCGACTATATCGTGGACGGAAAGCGCTCCTGCACCGTCTTTCTGACCGCCCCCAAGGCCAGCGGCGAGGAAGGACGCCCCTTCTGCATGCGCACCCGGGACGGCGGGACCGCCTGGGAATTCCTCTCCTGGATCGGCGAGGAAATGGAGGGCTTCGCCATCATGCCCTCGTCCGTGCGCATCTCCGATACCGAACTCATCACCGCCATCCGCTGCCAGACCGAAACCCGGAAACGCATCGCCCTCTACGTCTCCAACGACAACGGATACTCCTGGACCTACCTCAACGACCCCGTCGCCGATACCGGAAAAGGCAACCCCGCCAGCATGATCAAGCTCGCCGACGGCCGCATCTGCATCACCTACGGCGTTCGCGCCGTGCCCTACCGCATGTGCGCCAAGCTCAGCAGCGATAACGGCCGCACCTGGGGCCCCGAAATCACCCTGCGCAACGACGGCTCCGGCCGTGACCTCGGCTACCCCCGAACCGTCCAGCGCCCCGACGGCAAGGTCGTCACCGTCTACTATTTCATGGATGCCCAAACCGGCCCCGAACGCTACATCGGCGCCACCATCTGGGACCCTGCAAAAATGTAACCCCGAATTCCCATTCGGGTGTCTTTAGCTCCGCCCAGGACTCCCGCGAAACGGGCACTTGACGCACTCCGCCTGGACAGGAGATACTAAGCGGCAGAGGGCGCATGATGTTCCGTCCTCCCCCACTGCTTTGTAGCTCCACTACTCCCCGGCGACTCTTCAATCCTGCGAGGCGATACGTCCCTTGCGGCACGCTTTTCCCTTGTCGCCCGGCGCCGCGGACCGCGCCTCCAACAACAAGAGGGACAAGACAATGAAAGCCCAAGCCACTCAAACGCTCAACGGTATTGACAGGGCCCAGATGCAGGAGACGGTCAAGGCCATCAAGAAACAGCCCACCTTGGCCCAATTCGAATGGCGCGTCCACAACAAGTGGCTCGGTGGCGGCGCAAACCGTTCGACGATTCGCGATTTCTACGGAGCCGGCCAGGAGGACACCTCGCGCAGCGAGGATTTCGTATTCGTCAACGGCGAGCCGCCCGTGCTGCTCGGCGCGAACGAGGGAGCCAATCCCGTCGAGTTCCTCCTGCACGCCCTGGCGGGATGCATCACCTCCACGGCCGTCATTCACGCGGCGGCCCGCGGAATCCGTATCGAGTCCATCTCCACCCGGCTCGAGGGAGACATGGACCTTCGCGGCTTCCTCGACCTCGATCCCTCGATTACTCCCGGTTACGAAGGGATCCGCGTCGTGGTGGACATCCAGGCGGACTGCGGCGACGAGGAACTTGACGAACTGCTGGCCTTCGCCAAGGACCACTCGCCCGTAAGCCAGAGCCTCTGCCGGCCCGTGCCCGTAACCGTGGAGCGAACACGCTCGCTTTCGTCCTGATTCACGCCACCCCGAACTACCCTACCGCCATGCCACCCCAAAACGTACTGGTTCATTCGGTAGTTCCGGGAAGGGGCGTCCTCGTGGCTCCCCTTTCCAAGGGGAGTTCTTCCGCGCGCCCCAAGAACTCCCCTTGGAAAGGGGAGCCATGAGGACGCCCCTTCCCAAAACTACCGGATGAACCAACTTGTTTGGGGGTGGCATGTTCACCCTCGCTGGTGGCGGATTCATTGACGACTGGGCGGGCCCGAATGCGCTACACTGTGGGCTCACGTCTAACACCAAAAAGGGAGACACCACCGATGATGCGCATCGCACTCGCCGCCATGCTCGTGTTGCTGCCTCTGGCCGGGGCCGTGGCCCAGGAGAAGGCCGGCGCCGGTCAATACGTCCAACTCTTCAACGGCAAGAACCTTGACGGCTGGACGCCGAAGATTGTGGGCTATCCGCTGGGCGAGAACTTCGGCAACACGTTCCGTGTGGAAGACGGCGTCATCAAGGTTTCCTACGACCAGTACGATGAGTTCAAGGATCGCTTCGGTCACCTGTTTTACAAGGCGCCGTTTTCGAACTACCGTCTGCGCATCGAGTACCGTTTCGTCGGCGAGCAGGTGAAGGGGGGCGCGGGCTGGGCGCTGCGCAACAGCGGCGTGATGATCCACGGGCAGGATCCCGCCACAATGAAGGTTGACCAGGACTTCCCGGTGTCCATCGAGGTGCAGTTCCTCGGCGGGGACGGGCAGGACGAACGTTCGACGGCCAACCTCTGCACGCCGGGCACCAACGTGGTGATGAACGGCAAGCTGCACACGCCGCATTGCACCGATTCGACCTCGAAGACCTATCACGGCGACCAGTGGGTGACCGCCGAGGTGGAGGTGCGCGGCAACACCATCAAGCACATCGTCGACGGCAAGACGGTGCTCGAATACACCGAGCCGCAGCTCGATCCGGAAGACGACGACGGCAAGGCGCTGCTCGACGCGGGCCAGCCGAAGATGCTCACGGGCGGCACGATCTCGTTGCAGTCCGAGAGCCACCCCATTGAGTTCCGCAAGGTGGAGATCATGGAGTTGAAGGATTGATTGGCGCAATGTAGCGGAAACGACAGGTACCGCCACCCGCGCCGTCGCCCGTTCCGGACCGGACGAGGCCTATTCCGCACCCACCACGCGCCTCGTCGCGTCGCGCGCCGCCACGGCCGCGCAAGGCGAGCAACCCGTTGACGCGATCGATGCCCCGCAACCCCAGAGCGCCACGCGGTAGAATGGCGAATAGGTGACGGTTCGGCGGCGTGCGCTATCGTAACGCCGCCGAACCGTCCTTATTGCACTCAAGCAAACAGCGCGGCTTCGTAGGATTCCCGGATGATGCCTTCGAGCGCTTGCAGTTCCAGGCGCGACCGGCAGGGAATCCGGCACCAATCGGGACGCTCTTTTCCGTTCCGGACGTGTGCCGTGGCCCCGTAGAGCCGCACCGCCTTCTCGCGTTGCATAGTGCCCAGCAACGTCAGGACCACCGCGTCTTCCTCGCAAAACGCGAACAGCCTGCGGCCGCACTGAAAAGACGCGCAGCCGAATTTCTTCCCTTCCTTAACCTGCGGCCAATCACGCACATACGCGCGCACGCCCGTGCTCAGGTCGTAGCCAGCATTCAACGTCATGCTTTACCCCTCCTATGCCTTACTCCGAGTCTATTCTTATCGGTAATGCCTTGCAATTCGGCGCTTCCAGGCCCCTGCTTTGTGGCACCCCCAAGCGGCTTCTTGCTTGGGGGTGTTGGGCTGGTTCTCGATCTTGCAGGAGTTGGAGTATTGCACACACCCCCAAGCAAGAAGCCGCTTGGGGGTGCCACAAATAAGCCGCTTGGGGGTGCCACAAAGCAGGGGCTTGGGGGTGGAAGACTTTTCTTGGCAGCGCCGCATTACAGGCGTACACTATAGGCTGAGGGTGTGCAGTGGGAAGGCCCTCGTCATCTCGATGCTTCACGCACCGTTCCACCGCTTCAGGCTTCACAGCAGTACGGCAGTGTCTGGACAGGCTGTTGTGCGGGCGCGGTCCCGCTTGGCAACAAGGCGCGGCAGGGTGGCGCGATTCATACCCGCCTGCCGGGGAGGATAGCGGACATGAGATGGAATGGATGGCTCTTGGGGGTGGTGCTGACGGCCGGCTTTTTCGCCTGCGAGGGAGCGGTGGGCCAGCCCGATGCTTCCAAGACGGTCGCACCTGACGACTTTCAATACCTGGGGGCGTTCCGGCTGCCTGTGGGCGGGGAGCGGCCGGAGACCTTTGCCTACGGCGGCGCCGCCGCGACGTTTCGTCCCGACGGCGACTCTGACGGACCTAAGGACGGCTTTCCGGGTTCGCTTTTCATCATGGGACACGACCGCCTGGCCTACGGCGAGCTTCCCAACGGCAATCAGATAGCGGAAATGGATATCCCTGTCCCCGTAATTTCGAAGGATCCGCGGGCGTTGCCTGAGGCGCGGTTGCTGCAACCCTTGCGCGATGCGGCGCGGGGGCTGTTCGGCGAGTACGACGAGATTCCCCGGGTTGGCATGCAGTATTTGAAGATGCCCGGGGCGGGGGCGAAGATCCACCTGGCCTGGGGGCAGCATTTCCACGAGGATGCAGCGGATCGGGGACCTACGCACGGCTGGATTGAGCCGGACCTGTCGCGTCCGCAGGCCAGAGGTTTCTGGCACATGGGGAACGAGTCTCCGTATGCGGTCAACGGGTACTTGTTCGAGATTCCCGCGGCGTGGGCGGACCGGCATGCGGGTGGGCGCTGCCTCGCGACGGGGCGCTACCGCGACGGGGGTTGGTCGGGGATGGGGCCCGCGCTGTTCGCATATCGTCCCTGGACCGATGCGAACGGCACGCCCGCCGCGGACGGCGCGCGGCTCGAGGTCACACCGTTGCTGCGCTACGAGGACTCGCGCAACAGCGAAGACGTCACGGCGAAGGCGCTGAAGGGATATCAACACGCGGACGAGTGGGAAGGCGGCGCGTGGCTCACGACCACGACGGGGAAGACCGCCGTATTGTTCGCGGGCACGAAGGGCGTTGGAAGCAAATACTGGTACGGCTGGGCGAATCCGGCCGGATCGGATTACCCTTGCGTCGAGACCGAGTTGCTGGGGCAATTCACGCTGTGCCGCCTCGCGAACGGAGCACCGGCGCCCGCGGAGGATTTGAAGGGCTGCGAGGGTCACAACGACTACCGGGGCTGGTGGAGCGCGGCGTTCCGCGCCGAGTTCATCCTCTATAACCCGGATGATTTGGCGCGTGTGGCCGCGGGGAAGATGCAGCCCTGGGAGCCGCAGCCTTACGCGACCCTGAGCATCGACGACCGGTTGCTCCTCAATCCGTCTCACACGGAGGAGGACATGCTGGGAAGAGGCGTCCAGCGCCGGTATCGCATCGGGGAAGTGGCCTACGACCGCGAGCACGATCTGCTATACGTGCTGGAACTGTTCGCGGACGAGGCCAGGCCGGTCGTGCACGTGTGGCGTATTTCGTAACGACCAGGGGAGACGAACGATGAGAAGGCATGTTGTGGTACTTGCGGGCGCGCTGCTGTTGCTGGCGGGTATTGGCTGTCCGCGCGAGCCGATGCTGCGGCTTCTTCACAACCAGGGCGCCTACGGGGTCAGCGGGTCCTACAGCGAGTTGAACGAAGGCGTCCTCTACGGATTCTCGCAGCTTGGCGACGACTTCGAGCTTGAGGAGGGGCGCTCCACCATTACCTATATCCGCTGGTGGGGCGCTTATCGCGACAACACGGCGGGCACGGACGATTTCAGCATCTTCGTGTTCGAGGACAACGGCGCCGGCGCCCCGGATATGGAGGAGTACTTCGAGCTTCAACCCGACGCCGTGGACCGGGAAATGACCGATGATCTTTTCTCGCCGGACAACTGGCGGCTCGATATCTATGAATACTCGGTAACGTTGCCCGACGCGTGGGAGCTGGATCCCGGCGAACGCTATTTCCTCGTGATTATGAACGATACCGGACAGTGGTTGTGGTCAAACAATCCAACGCAGGGCAACCACTTTGGTGTATCGAGGGCCGCCGCGTCCGAGGGTTACTTGAGCAACGGCGTGGACCTCGCCTTCCAGATTTGGGGGCATTCGTAGTGATGTAACCCCGAATTCCCATTCGGGGGCTTGGAAGTTCAAACAGCGCGCTGCAAAGAAAATGCAAAGGCCCCGAATGGGAATTCGGGGTTACATTAGAGGGCGTTCTAGTGCGCGAAGTAGATTTCCATTTCGCAGCGCTTGCAGTTGAAGCGTAGCTCGACGCGGTGGCCTTTGTCGTCGACGAGCGCGAGGGGTTCCTCGTAGTCGGAATGGCCGCCGTAGCGCGGGCACAGGTTCATCTGGTGCTTCAAGCAATAGCGGGTGGTCATGACCTTGCGATCGCGCAGGTTTCCGCCCGCCTCCGCGCCGGGCTCGATGGCCTCGACCCCGTGCCGGCGATAGAAGGCCTTCGCGCGCGCGTTCAGCACATTTCCCAGATAGGTGAGTTGGTCTTCGGGATACGGCGTTTCGTCTGGAATGATCGACACGGTCTCGCGCGGACGCTTTGCCTCGCGCGCCGCACCGAGCTTTTCGAGCAGATCCCTGCGAAGGCCGTTCAAGGCCGACAACGGCACGAACGGCGCCGGTTCAACGTCGATCTCCAGCGCTGTAACCTCGAACGCGCTGTCGCCGGTCTTGCTGAGTTGCTTGCGCAGATTTTCCAGCGCGCGGTCGGCATCGCGCGCCGGGTCGAAGGGTCCCGGCAGCACGGCCTCCGCGGTCACGCCGTCTTCGTCCGTCCCCGTCAGGAGCAGTCCGTCGGTCGTCAGCAACGCCCGCAGCGCAAGGCCGATATGTCGCTCGTGCCGGCTCTTGCGGACCTGTTCCAAATATTCGTGATCGTGGTTGCGGAAAACGATGGTGCCGACCCGCAACCCCTCCGGCTTCTCGGGCACAATCGTGCGGCCGTCCACGCCGTTGACCACGGTTCCATCGAGCCGGCCCTCGCGATCGAAGTAGCAGAGCCCGTCGCCGGGGTGCAGTTCGATCGTGGTGTTGAGCGTAATGCGATTTCCTTCGGCGCGTACCACGCGCCCCACCGCCTCGCCGATCATTTTTGGCGTGTCGGGCGAGCCGATGTGGTCTTTGCGTCCGTGCAGGAAATAATCCGTATAGCCGCGGTTGAAGGTTTTCACCGGGTTCGGCGTGAAGCCCGGCTCGCTTCTGCCCGACGAACTCCGGCGAAGCCCGCGCTCCGCCATGGCCTCGTCCAGCTTCGCGCGGTAATGCGCCACCACGTTCGCGACGTAGGTGATGTCCTTCAGCCGCCCCTCGATTTTGAACGACGTAACGCCCGCATCGAGCATCTCGCCCAGATACGGCGAGAGGTTCATGTCTTTCAGCGAGAGCAGATGCCGCTGCGCCTCGATCTCGCGTCCCTTGGCGTCCACGAGCGAGTAGGTCTTTCTACACGGCTGGGCGCACTGACCGCGGTTGGCGCTGCGCCCGCCCAGGGCATAGCTGAGGTAACACTGGCCGCTGTAGCTCACGCAGAGCGCGCCGTGCACGAAGCATTCGAGCTCGACCTCGGGCGCCGCCTCGCGGATCGCGCGGATCTCTTCGAGGCTCAGTTCCCGCGCGAGAATCACCCGGCGCAACCCCACCTTGTCGAGGAACGCCACCTTCTCGGGCGTGTGGTTGTGCATCTGCGTGCTGGCGATGAGGGGAATCGGCGGCAATGCGCACTCGAGCAGGCCCGTATCCTGAATGATGATCCCGTCCACGCCCGCCGCGTACAGTTCGCCGATAAGCTGCACCGCGTCCTCGAGCTCGTCGTCGAACAATAGCGTGTTGATGGCCACGTATACCCGCGCCCAGTAGCGGTGGGCGTGCTCGACCAGCGCCGCGATGTCCTCGACGGAATTGCCCGCCGCCTCGCGCGCGCCGTAACGGTCCGCGCCGACGTAGAGCGCGTCGGCGCCGCAATCGATGGCGGCGCGTCCGCATTCGAGGTCTTTCGCGGGCGCCAATAGTTCTATGTTGCGCGTGCCGATGGCTTTATTCCTTTTCTTGCCCGGAGAAATGCGCACACCGGATCATACCGCATGATTGGATGAATGCGCCAATGCCCGCGCGTCGTGCTATCATGTCCGCTCATTTCCGGTACGGGCACAACGGAACGCGGGTAATCGCGGAAACGGGATAAGGAAGCGGCATCATGGAGGCTGTCGGACTGTGGCTTGACACGGTGAGCGGATGGGTCTGGGGGATTCCCCTGCTGGCGCTGTTGTTCGGAACGCACCTCTTTCTGACGCTTCGTCTGCGCCTCATCCAACTCTACTTGCCCAAGGCCATTCGCTTGTCTTTCCGCCGCAAGACCGAGGGTGAGGGCGACGTTTCACACTTTGGCGCGCTGCTCGTGGCTCTCGCCGCGACGATCGGCACCGGCAACATCGTGGGCGTGGCCACGGCCGTCAGCCTGGGCGGACCCGGCGCCGTGCTCTGGATGTGGCTCACGGGCGTTTTCGGCATCGCCACGAAATACGGCGAGGCCGTGCTTTCGGTGAAATACCGCGTGGTCAACGAGCGCGGCGAAATGGCCGGCGGTCCGATGTACGTGCTCGAACGCGGCCTCAACGCGCGCTGGCTCGGCCTCATCTTCGCCGCCCTGACCGCCATCGCCGCCTTCGGCATCGGCAACACCGTGCAGGCCAATTCCGTGGCGCACAACCTCGAACGGGTTTTCATCGAAACCTTCGGCATGAACCCTTCGTACGATTTCGCGGCCCGCGCCGTGATCGGCCTCGTCATGACCGTTATCACCGCGGCCGCGCTGCTCGGCGGCGTGAAGTCCATCGCCAAGGTCTGCACCGCGCTCGTGCCCTTCATGGCCGTGTTCTACATCCTCGGCTGCCTGGCGCTGCTGATTGTGCATCTGGACCGCCTTCCCTCGACGATTGCGCTGATTCTGAATAGCGCGTTCACGGGCCACGCGGCCGTGGGGGGCTTTCTCGGTGCCGGCATGAAACAGGCCATGCAATTCGGCATCGCGCGGGGGTTATTCTCGAACGAGTCCGGCCTTGGCAGCGCGCCCATCGTCGCCGCCGCGGCGCAAACGCGCAACCCCGTCCGCCAGGCCCTCGTCTCCGCCACGGGGACCTTCTGGGACACCGTGGTTATCTGCCTGATGACCGGTCTCGTGGTGGTCAACTCCGGGATGTGGATGCGGGAACACAAGTCCGTCGAGTTGACCCAGATGGCCTTCTCCGATCTCGGCTGGATCGGACCGCTGGTCCTCACGATCGGACTGGCCACGTTCGTGTTCTCGACCATTCTCGGCTGGTCGTACTACGGCGAAAAGGCCATCGAATACCTCTTCGGCACCAAGGCCATTTTTCCCTACCGCATCGCCTGGGTCATTGCCGTCTTCATCGGGGCCGTGGCGGAACTCAAACCCATATGGGCCTTCGCCGACATCGCCAACGGCCTCATGGCCATTCCGAATCTCATTGCCCTGTTGTTGTTGAGCCACGTCATCGTGGATGAGACGCGAAAGTACCTGTGGAGCGGCAACCTGGACCTGGATAGCGACTGACAATTTTCGATTTTCGATTCTAAGATGGCGAAGGGTGTGTCCGTGGCCTTCGAAATCGAGCTATGTGCTCAAATTCTTAAAATCGAAAATCGAAAATGCCAAGGGCCTATGGTAGGATTCGCGCATGTTATTCAAGCGGAAGAAGAAGAAACGCGCATTGGTATTGGGCCTCGACGGGGTGCCCAAGCATTTGATTGAAAAGATGTCCAAGGACGGCACCATGCCGTTTATGGGCGAGCTGTTTCCACACGGCACGCTGCACCAGGGCAAGGTCTGCCTGCCCGAGGTGTCGAACGTGAACTGGTCGAGCTTCATGACCGGCGCCAACCCCGGCACGCACGGCATCTTCGGCTTCACCGACCTCAAGCCCGCGTCCTACGACATGACTTTTCCGTCGTTTCCGGATTTGAAGTCCGACACCCTTTGGGACGAATTGGGCGAGCAGGGCCGGCGCTGCTTCGTGCTCAACCAGCCCGGATGCTACCCCGCGCGCGGCATTCCCGGCGTGCTCGTTTCCGGCTTTGTTGCGGTGGATTTACGCCGCGCGGTGTCGCCTAAGAACCATCTCGCCGCGCTCGAAGCGATGAACTACAAGATCGACGTCGAGACCCGCGACGTGGCCGGCAATCCGGACCTGCTCTTCAAGGAACTCGACGCCTGCCACGCCTCGCGCGAGGCCGCCGCAAAGCATTTTTTCGGCATCGAGGAATGGGATTTCGCCGAGGTCGTGCTCACGGGCACGGACCGGCTTCAGCATTTCCACTACCCCTCGTGCGAAGGTAACGGCCCCGAGGCCGAGCGCTGCCGCGCGTTCTACCGCAAGTGCGACGATCTCTGCCGCTCGCTCGTGCACGCCTTCTACGGCAAGGACGACCCGGAAGGCCTGTTCCTGTTGTCCGACCATGGGTTCACCACGCTCGAAAAAGAGTTTCTGCTGAACGCGTGGCTGCGCCAGGCGGGATACCTGCGCTTCGAGAAGGAGCCGCCCGACTCCTACGGCGATATTTCCGGCGACTCGAAGGCCTTCGCGCTTGATCCCGGCCGCGTCTACATCCACCGCAAAGGCCGCTACCCCAAAGGCACGGTCGAAGAGGGGGATGTCCCCGCACTCGTGGCCGAACTGAAGACCGCCCTCGAAGCCATCGAAGACGACGGCAAGAAAATCTTCCAACGCGTCTGGACCCGCGACGAAATCTACCAGGGCGCCGAGTCGCAGCACGGTCCCGACCTCCTCTGCACCCCCCGCCGCGGCATTGACGTTAAAGGCGGCATCCGCAAACTCGACCTCTTCCCCGAAACCCACTTCACCGGCATGCACACCTGGGACGACGCCTTCTTCTGGTCCGCCCAGAACCACGGCGACAACCTCTACATCTCCGATTTGCGCAATATCATCGCGGGACATTTTACGGGGTAGAGGCGGCTTCAGCTTCTGCCATCGATCGAAAAGCTCACCACAAAGACACAAAGGCACGAAGAACTGCAAGCGCAAGGCAACCACGAATAGGACGAATCACACGAATCCGATCTGGGGTTGCCTGCAGGTCTGGGGCTAACACCTGGCTGCCATACTTCCCATAACTCTCATGCCTCCCATAGCTCTCATGGGAAGTATGGGAGTTATGAGAAGTATGGGAGGAATGAAGAGGTTGTTTGGGGAAGCCCCAAGCAATTTCAAATTCCATTCGTTCAATTCGTCCCATTCGTGGTTGAATTCATCTTGCAGTTCTTCGTGTCTTGGTGTCTTTGTGGTGATCTTTGCTCCGTTCGCCGCTTGTGGTATCCTACGCCATTCGCACAGGGCAGGCTAAACCCGCATTTCGGAGGCAATATGGCGAAGGGCATCACACCGCGCAGCGAAGATTATTCACAGTGGTACATCGACGTCGTGCTCAAGGGCGACATGGCGGATTATTCCCCCGTGAAGGGGTGCATGGTCATCAAGCCGAACGGCTACGGCGTCTGGGAAAACATCCAAAAGAACCTCGACCGGATGTTCAAGGAAACCGGGCACGTCAACGCCTATTTCCCGATGTTCATCCCGGAGAGCTTCCTGAAGAAGGAAGCCGAGCACGTCGAGGGCTTCGCGCCCGAGTGCGCCGTGGTCACCCATGCCGGCGGCAAGCAGCTCGAGGAGCCGCTGGTGATTCGGCCGACTTCCGAGACCATCATCTGGTCCATGTATAAGAACTGGATCAACTCGTACCGCGACCTGCCGATCCTCATCAACCAGTGGGCCAACGTCTGCCGCTGGGAAATGCGCACGCGCCTGTTCCTGCGCACCACGGAATTCCTCTGGCAGGAGGGCCACACCGCCCACGCCACGCACGAGGAAGCCGAGGAAGAGACCTTCAAGATGGTGAACGTCTACAAGAAGTTCGCCGAGGACTACCTCGCGATGCCGGTCATCGCGGGACGCAAGACCGACAAGGAAAAGTTCGCGGGCGCGTTGCACACCTACTGCATCGAGGCGATGATGCAGGACGGCAAGGCCCTCCAGGCCGGCACGTCGCACCACCTCGGCCAGAACTTCGCCAAGGCCTTCGACGTGACCTTCCAGGACAAGGACAAAGAGCTCAAGTACGTCCACGCGTCGAGCTGGGGCGTCTCCACGCGCCTTGTCGGCGCCATGATCATGAGCCACAGCGACGACAACGGCATGGTGATCCCGCCACGGCTGGCGCCGTTGAAGGTGGTGTTCGTGCCGATCTGGCGCGGCGACGAGGAGATGGATCTCGTGCTCGCCAAAGCCCGCGAGATGACGGCGGACTGGGATCCCCTGTTCTTCAAGATCGACGACCGCGACCAGTACAAGCCCGGCTACAAGTTCGCCGAGTGGGAAGTGCGCGGCGTGCCCATTCGCATCGAGATCGGCCCCCGCGACGTGCGCGACAACCAGGTGGTCGTCGTCCGCCGCGACACCGGCGAGAAGATCCCCATGCCGACGGAAGGCCTGCGCGAAAAGCTCGAAGCCCTGCTCGAAGACATCCAGAAGAACCTCTTCGAGACCGCCAAGAAGCGTCTCGAAGACCGCACCTCCGATGCCACCTCCTACGACGACTACAAGCAGCGCGTCGGCGACGGCGGCTTCCTGCGCATCCACTGGTGCGGCAACCGTGCCTGCGAAGACAAGCTCCAGGAAGACACGCGCTCGACCATCCGCTGCATTCCGTTCGGCGAGCCGGAAGAAGAGGGCCCTTGCCTCGTTTGCGGCGCTGCATCCAAGGGCCCGAAGGTCATCGCTGCCCAGTCGTACTAAGCAAATCCATCATCCCCGCGGCTACCCCCGGTCGCGGGGATTTTTTGTTTCTTCAGGGCAATGTCCACCACAAAGACACAAAGACTCAAAGAAGCACTAAGAAAAGCAAGAGCTTTTGACAGGATTTACAAGATTGGTAAGACGGGGAGTTTCTCAGGGATCCCATGATTCCCATGGGTCCTATGGAACTTATAGGTCTTATGGGAGCTATGGGAGTCATGGGAAGTATGAGGAGCTCTTCATCTTTCCAATCTTGTAAATCCTGTCAAAAGCTCTTGCTTTTCTTAGTGGTTCTTTGTGTCTTTGAGTCTTTGTGGTAAAGCTTGTTGCGATTTACGGCTTGGCCTTGTTGGCTGCCTTGGCCAATTCCTCGAAGCGCGGATCGTTGTGCAGGTCACTAAGGTCGGGGTCGCGCTGCGCGAAATCCGCAAAAGAAGGGTCTATCGAAAAAGCCTGTTCCAGCTTCTCGAGCGCCTTCTCCGGTTCTTTGCGCAGGCTGTAGAAGCACGCGAGGTTGTAGTACGGCGTGGGATGGCGCGGGTCCGCCTCGACCGAGCGCCGGTAATACTCCTCCGCCTCGTCCATCTTTCCGCGGGCCTTCAGTACATTCGCATACGCCGTCAGCGCATCCAAGCGGTTGGGCGCAAGCTCGACGGCCTTGGCCGCTTCCTTCTCGGCCTCTTCCAGGCGATTGCTCAACCGCAGCAGAATGGAAAGGTCGCTGTGCGGACGGCTCCAGTCGGGGTCCAACTCGGACGCCTTCGCGAACGCCGCACGCGCCTCGTCCTCGCGTTTGCGCTCGAACAGCACCACGCCCAGGCCGTTGTGGGGCCAGCTCCACTCGGGGTCCAGCGCAATCGCCTTGCGAAAGGCCGCCTCCGCCGCCGCCAGCTTGCGCTCGCCGTGCAGGCGCACACCCAGCGCGTAGTACGTGTCGGCGGTTTCGCGCGCGCCGCTTTCCGCCAGCGCCGCCACGGCCTCGACGGACCGCTGGGTGTCGGGATGCCGGGCCTGATGGTCGTTCTCGAGCTTGGCGAACATGGCCGACACCATCTTGTCGTACTCCGAAGCGGCGGAAACGGGCGGTATGTCGCGCACGGCTTCCGCCTGCGTCGCTTTCCGGTACTCTCGATAGCCCAGTATGGTGAGCGTTACCGCCACCACCAGGCCCGTAATCGTCCAGATAATCCGCATCCACTTCCCCGCAAGGGACACAACGCCCTGCCAGATTCTAATACATTTGCATCTCTGGAACGCATCATTGTGTGAAAATGGAAACACCGGCCTTGACGCGGCACAATAGCGCGGCGAAAAGGAGGAGCATTCCATGCAGGGTAAAGAACTCGCGGCCGCGTTGCGCCGCGGCGATCGCGTATACGCCACGTGCATCACGTCGCCCTCGGCGAAATGGCCGCCAATGGTCGCGGGGCTGGGGCTGGATTTCGTGTTCATCGATACCGAGCACATTCCCCTTGGCCGCGAGACGGTCGCGTGGATGTGTCAGGCCTACAAGGCGCTCGGGCTTCCGCCGATCGTCCGCGTGCCCAAGCCCGACCCTTACCAGGCCTGCGTCGCCCTGGACGGCGGCGCCAGCGGCGTCATCTTTCCGTACGTGGAATCGGTCGAAGAGGTTCGCGCATTGCGCGGGGCCGTGAAATTCCGTCCGCTAAAGGGTGAGCGCCTTCGGAAGGCCCTCAGCGGCGAAGAGGCTCTCGACGCCGCCACGGCGGACTACCTGGCCAGGGGCAACGAGAACAACGTGATGATCGTCAACATCGAGAGCCAGGCCGCCCTCGATGCGCTCGATGCCATTCTTGCCGTGCCGGACATTGACGCGCTGTTGATCGGGCCGCACGATCTCTCGATCAACCTCGGCGTGCCGGAGCAATACAATCACCCGACGTTTCTTGAGGCTGTGAGCCTCGTCTTTCGCAAGGCGCGCGCGGCCAAGGTCGGCGCGGGCGTGCATTTCTCCTGGGGAATGGAGCCGCAACTCGCCTGGGCGCGCGAAGGCGCCAACCTTATCATCCACAGCAGCGACTTCAAGGCCACCTCCGACGCATTGTCCGCCGATTTCCGTCGCCTGCGCGAATCCCTGGGCGACCAACGCCGCGCAACCGCCTCGGCGCCCGAGGATGCCATTTAGCGAGGCGTGAGACCGTTCAATAGCGATCCCGAATCTGTAGCACCCCCAAGCCCATTCTTTGTGGCACCCCCAAGCGGCTTTTTGCTTGGGGGTGTTGGGCTATTTTTCGTTCTTGCAGGATTGGGGTATTGCGCACACCCCCAAGCAAAAAGCCGCTTGGGGGTGCCACAAAGGAGCCATCTGTGTTTGGAAGAGAATCTGGGAGCAAAAGAAACAGGCTCCGCACCCGCCGGTGC
>JAVEWL010000454.1:0-4971 GCA_034004565.1 FCB group bacterium
TTGGTCGCGTTCGGCAGCAGATCGCCCGCAATCTGTTCCACCGTAAACTGGTCAAACGGCATGTTCTTGTTGAACGCGTCGATAACCCACTCGCGCCACCGCCACATGTACCGCTCGTTGTCGATGTGATACCCGTTCGTGTCGGCATACCGCGCAAGGTCCAGCCACGACCGCGCAATGTGCTCGCCGTACTCCGGCGACGCCAGCAGCCGATCCACGAGCTTCTCATACGCATCCGGACTCGCATCCGCGATAAACGCATCAACATCCTGCGGAGTGGGGGGGAGGCCCGTGAGATCCAGGCTAACGCGCCGAATCAGTTTTTCCTTGTCCGCTTCCGGCGAAGGCGTCAACCCTTCCTTCTCCAGGCGCGCAAGCACAAAGCGGTCGATATCGTTCTTCGCCCAGTCCTTCCGCTGCACCTCCGGTACCGCCGGACTCACCGGCGGAATAAACGCCCAATGCTGCTCATACTTCGCGCCCTGGTCGATCCACTTGCCCAGCGTCGCGATCTGCTCCGGCGTAAGCTTCTTGCCCGATGACACCGGCGGCATGATCTTCTCCGGATCGCTCGCGGAAATGTGCTCGTAGACCTCGCTCTTGCCGCGGTTACCCGGCGACAAAGCCTCCACCGCCTCCGCCTCGACGTCCAGCCGCAACCCGGCCTTGCGCGCGGCGGGATCGGGTCCGTGGCATGCAAAGCAATTGTTCTGAATAATGGGCCGCACATCGCGGTTGAAGCTCACGCGGTCTTTCTCGTCCACCGCGGGCAGCACCACCGGCGCGGGCGTCACCGTCGCGGGCGCGGAAGCCGTCTGCTCTGCCGCGGCGGCGGGCGCATCGGTCGACCAGGGAGGCGCGCCCTGCTTCACCCACTCGATCAGCGCATCAATCGACGGCTGATCCAGCTTGCCCTTCGGCGGCATTTGCAGCTCGCCGTCGTAGCGGATGGCGCGAATAAGCTTGCTCTGTTCCGCATCGCCCGGAATGATGCTCGTCCCGTTCTCGCCGCCCTTGATGAGCGCCTCGCGCGAATCCAGCCGAAGTCCGGCCTTCTGCTTTTCCGCCCCGTGGCAACTCACACAGTTCGCCGCCAACACCGCGCGCGCCTTCCCCGCCACGGACGTATCCGCACTCGGGACAGGCGTTGCCGCAGCGGGCGGTTCAGGCGCGGGTGCAGGAGTGGGAGGGGCAGCCGGCGGCGCTTCGGTCTTCGCCGCATCAGGCTTCGCATCGATCGCATTCAGCAAAGCCAGCGTCTGCTCATAGACCAGCAACGGCGTGCCCGTTTCGGTCTGCTGCTGACGCGCCGCTTCCAACTGTTGCTGCGTCTCGGCAAAGCCCTTCTCAATCTGCTCAAGCTCCGCCTGCGCAGACGTCAATTGCTTCGTGAGTTCATCGATCTTCCCGCGTAACGCGGCAGCCTGATCCGTGGCAGTCTGGAGTTGCGTGCGCGTCTGATCAAACTTCGGTTGCGCTTCCGACATGGACTTGCGCAACTCCTCGACGCGCTTCGACACGGCTTCCTTGGCGGCGGCGCGAGCCACGGGATCGTTGCGCAACATTTCAAGCTGTTTAACGAACTCGTCGGCGGCGGGGGGCGGGGCAGGGGCTTCCTCGGCGTGGGTCGACGGCGCTAAGGTCGCGCCCACGATTGCCAGGAGACAAAAGAATGGCGCAAAGCTTTTTTTCACCAACCTTCAAAACCTCCACCATTACCTTTATCAGACTTTCCACTCGGCGTCAACGGGGTATTGTGGGGATTATTCTAGAGGTTTCAGGTGTTCCGGGTACCGGAAGCAGAGCCCGTGCACATTGCATTTCTTCTACACGGCTCTTATCTCCTTAGAGCACACATATTCCGGCGGTCCCGCCGTAAGACGCCGCCGCACCAACTGGAGGGTGTTGTCATGTCCAGCCACGCCGAGTTTCCGCCGGTGTCGTTCCCCGAGGCCCGCGAAGCCGCCGCCCAACGCCGCCGCGAATTCCCCTACCGCTTCCCACGCGACACGCGCCCCCTGGGCGGCAAGTTCACCGTCAAGGACAACGCCGAGCGCTTGCTGCGCTACTGCTATTTCCAGCGCCGCCTCAGCCATGCCCTCGGCTCCTGGACCCTCGCCATCCCCGACTTCGAAGTGAAGATCGAAACGGGCCGCCACATCTTCTATCACATGGATGCCGCCCGCGCCTTCCGCGAACGCCTCACCGAGCAGGAAAAGGGCCTCAACGCCATCGACGGCTACCGCAACGCCGACATCGACGCCTTCATGGAAGAACTACTCTCCGCCGCCGACGCGCCGGAGCTTCTGGTCGGCGTACACCAGGTCGCCGGTCGCGCCCTCGAGACCGCCTATCGCCACCACATCGACAACACCGACCCCGTCACCGACGCGCCGACCATCCGCTGCCTCAAGCGCATCCTCCTCGACTTCGAGCCCATGCTCACCTGGGCCGACGCCGCCCTCAACGCCTACATCGACGGCGGCATCGACGAAAGCCGTCTCGCCTCGTGGCGCTGGCACCTCCAACGCCTGCTGGTCAGCATCGGCGGCGTCACCGGCGCCGACACGCGCCAGGATCCGCCCGCGCCCCTGCGCAGCGCCGACAAGCCCTACGAACGCGGCACCGTTCCGCAACGTGACGCCCGTTTCGCGACCTTCTGCAACACCGGCGACTACGATGTCGGCGACGGCGCCGAGCGCTACCCGAAAGACTCCTACGAAAGCATCCGCCTGCGCTTCATCCGCACCCAGCGCGACGAGGTCGATGCCATCGAGGCCTTCGGCACCTTCCTCTGGGACATCCGCTTCATGGACTTTCAGGCCGAATACAGCCTCGCACGCATCACCTGGGACGAAACCCGCCACACCGAAATCGGCTACAAGTCGATGCTCGCTTCCGGCTACGATCCCTACGAGCTCCCCAACCGCCTCACCGGTTCGACCTGCCGCGGTCCCATGGAGCCCGCCTACGCCATGGCCGAGATCAACCTCTTCGGCGAAGTCGGCGTCCTCAAAACCATCAACGGCCTCATCGACGAAGCCCGCGACCGCAACGACGCCCTACTCGCGCACATCGCCGACTTCATCCGCTCCGACGAACGCACCCACGTCAAAAAAGGCCAGCACATCCTCCGCGTCATGACCGACCTCGGCATGCAAGACCTCGAACTCAAAACCCGGGAACTCTTCACCGAATGCCTCGTAAGCCTCGGCGTAGTCACCCAGGACATCGACCTCTTCACCGTAACCCGCGAAGACCTCGAACACCTCGTAGGCGAATAATGAATATCATTTCCCTTTTACGGGAAAGGGTCACGCCGAAGGGCATTTGTCCTTGCTGTCGTTGTGGTCGTTGTGGTCCTTGGCTTGCCCACACCCCCAAGCCATAAAGCCGGCTTGGGGGTGCCACAAATCATCGAGGTGAGGGGGCACTCTTCATTCAGCATTCACAATTCATAATTAATTAAGCTCTCGCCCCATTCTGCCGACGATCTCCCAGGCGCCCTGCGCGCCAAAGGAGGAATCGTGGCTGAAATCGACAAATACCTCATCGCCATGGCCGAGCACGGCGCGTCGGACCTGCACTTCTGCACCGCCTGCAAGCCCATATTCCGCAAAGACGGCTCCATCGTCTCCCTGCGCAACGAACCCGTCCTGACCGCCGAAACCGCGCACGCCTACCTGCGCGAAATCATGCCCGACAAGAACGTCCACGAGTTCGATACCGATCACGACACCGACTTCGCCTACGAACTCGAGGGCTACGGCCGCTATCGCTGCAACATCTTCCGCGACAACAAAGGCATCGGCGCCGTATTCCGTCTTATTCCCACGAACATCCTCACCGTCGAGCAGCTCGCCCTGCCCGATGCCGTGAAACGCTTCTGCCTCCTCAGCAAAGGCCTCGTCCTCGTGACAGGCCCCACCGGCAGCGGCAAATCAACCACCCTCGCGGCCCTCATCGACGCCATCAACAGCGCCCGCAGCGAACACATCATCACCATCGAAGACCCCATCGAATTCGTTCACACCAACAAACGCTGTCTCGTGAATCAGCGCGAAGTGCACTCCCACACCCTGGGCTTCAAGGCCGCCCTGCGCGCCGCGCTCCGCGAAGATCCCGACATCGTCCTCGTAGGCGAAATGCGCGACCTCGAAACCACCCACATCGCCATCGAAACCGCCGAGACCGGTCACCTCGTCTTCGGCACGCTCCACACCACCACCGCCATCTCCACCGTCGACCGCCTCATCGATCAATTCCCCCCTGAGCAGCAGCAACAGATCCGCGTCATGCTCGCCGGAACCCTCAAAGGCGTCCTCGCCCAAAACCTGCTCAAGAAAAAAGGCGGCGGACGCGTAGCCGCGTTGGAAGTCCTGGTGGTCAACCCGGCCGTCTCCTCGCTCATCCGCGAAGGCAAGACCAGCCAGATCATGAGCATCATGCAGACCGCCAAGAAAGAAGGAATGACCCTCCTCAACGAACAACTCTGCAAGTTCGTCAAAGAGGACATCGTCGAAGCCGAAGAAGCCTGGCGCAAAGCCGTAGACAAAGACGACCTCATCCGCCAGTTCCAGGCCGCCAACATAACCTTCACCCCGCCGCAAGAATAATCGCCGCAATAGAACGCAAAGAGCGCAAAGAAAAATTGAACCTTCTTTGCGCTCTTTGCGTTCTATCGCGGCCAATCTAAAGTTGAAGCCCTGCCCCCAACCCCTGTATACCTCCCCCATGATCACACCACCCAAAACCGGCATCGCCCGCTTCGTCTCGCGCCACGCCGAGCGCCTCTTTCGCGACCCCGTCGAAATCATCTCCGCCCGCATCCTCGCCGAAGTCCTCCCGGCCCTCCGCCGCATCGAAGCCGCCGTCGAAACCGGCCTCCATGCCGCTGGCTACCTCGCGTATGAAGCCGCCCCTGCATTCGACCCGGCCCTTAGCGCGCATGCCCCTCTGGGCTATCCGTTG
>JAVEWL010000455.1:0-4968 GCA_034004565.1 FCB group bacterium
GTTCGGCGAGGCGGTGTCGCGTGGAAATCTGCGGAAGGTCCGGCAGCGGGTGGGATTTGTGTTTCAGAATCCCGATGACCAGTTGTTTTGTCCAACGCTGTTCGAGGATGTCGCGTTTGGCCCGCGAAACCTCGGGCTACCGGAGGACGAGGTGTGGCGCCGGGTCGAGGCGGGGTTGCGAAGTGTCGGGCTTGAGGGGCTTGGGGGAAAGTCGGCATATCACCTGAGCGTGGGGCAGAAGAAGCGGGCTTCGCTGGCGACGGTGCTGGCGATGAACGCGGAAGTGTTGGTGCTGGATGAACCGACGGCGGGACTTGATCCGCGGGGGCGCCGGGAAATCCTGGAACTTCTGCGCGGGTTCGGGGGCACGCAGGTGATCGCCACGCATGACCTGGGGTTTGTCGAGGACCTGTGCGACCGGGCGGTGGTGTTGAGCGCGGGGCGGGTGGTGAGAGATGGGGCGCCGGGCGAGATCCTGGGCGATGGGCCGTTCCTGGAGCGGTTTGGGTTGGCATAGGGAAATGGGGCTCATAAACCGGATGGGATTCCCATAGGACCCATAGGTCCTATTTTCCGGCGTTTTCCTTCAGGTACGTTTCGATTTTGGGGCGGTGATCGCCTTGGATCTCGATGGTGTCGTCCTTAAGGGCGCCGCCGGCCCCGCAGAGTTTCTTCAGGCGGGTGAGGACCTCTTCGAGATCGCCGGAAAGATTTCGGATTACGGTGACGCTTTTGCCGCCGGGGCGCTTTTCGAGGAAGATGGGGAGCCCGCCCTTGCGGGTTCGCTCGACGCGGAAGCCGGAGGATGACTCGATCTGGGGGGGCTCCGGCGTGGGTCGAGGCGCGGGCGCATCGGGCCGGAGCGCCGCGAATGGGTTGTCCGTAAGGGGCTCGGTGTCGATTCGCACGTCAAACTTCTCTTGACGCTTCTGTTGCTTAGCCATGTCGTCCTCGCATATTTATCACTGGATTTGTGTTCACTTTAGAGATACGCCGCGCGTTTGGCAAGAACAGCGGGAGCCGTTTCATGGGGCGGTTACTTGATGGACCGCCTCTTTCTTGTCAGAATAGCGTGGCGCTTCCCCCCGCCTGGTTCATAGACGGGGCTGAAGCGGAATGGTATACTGATTTTGAGGTGTTTCCCATGCTCTGTCAGAAGTGTCACAAGAGTCTTGCAACCGTTCGATACGCCGAGGTGATTGACGGGAAAGTGACGGACTTGAACGTGTGTCCGGATTGCCTTTCCCGGCTGCAGACGGGCGGATCCGGTTTCGAATTGGCGGGCTCCGCCCCCACTCCCCGGCGCCTTTCCTCGGTGCGCGAGGTCCAGGAGGCATCTGCGCCGGCCTTGGTTTGCCGTTCGTGCGGCACGGAACTTCAGCGGGTGTTGCGCGTCAACAAGTTGGGTTGCCGGCTTTGCTACGACACGTTCTCGGACACGATGGAACCGGTCCTTCGCGGCCTGCACGGCGCGCTGCGCCACCGCGGCAAGGTGCCGCACGTGGACGACCGCCGCGAGCAGGTCCGGGCACAGCTTCAAACGAAACGCGCATTGCTTCGCAGTATTCTGAGAATGGAGCGATACGAGGAGGCCGCACTGCTGCGCGACGAGATCAAGACGCTGGAAGGCGCCTTGGGCGCCGGCAACGGGCAAGATTAGACGTATGGTGGAAGTATTGATTGACAAACTCCCCGCGTGGTTTTCGGCCACCGGGCCCGATGCCGGCCTGGTGCTGCGGACGCGCGGTTCCCTGTCCCGCAACCTGGCCGATTTCGCGTTTCCTTCGCATTGTTCGGACGACGAAAAGCGGGCCAGCGAGGACCGCGTGCTGGCGGCGCTGGACAGCGCGAACCTGTTGGGCATGGGGCAGTATTGTTCGTTGTTGACCCTGGACGCGCATGACACGCAGTTGCTTTTCGAGCGGCATTTGATCTCGAGGAGCCTGATGAACGGCACGGGGGCGCGCGGCGTGTACATCAGCCACGATCAGTCCCTGAGCATCCTGGTGAACGACGAGGACGACCATCTTCGCGTCGAAGTGACGGCGCCGGGCCTGCAGACGCAGGAGGTGTGGTCCCGCCTGAACGGCATCGACGACATGCTGGCCGAGCCACTGGATTTCGCTTTTGACGAGCGGGTGGGCTATCTGTCGGGCGACCTTTCTCGCGTGGGCACGGGGCTGCGGATGGATGTGTTGTTGCACCTTCCCGCCCTGGGCATGGCCAACGAGATGCTGGCGACCGAGCAATACACGCGCGATCAGCAGCATTCGCTGGAAGGCGCCTTCGGAAGCCTGACCGAGGGGCGCGGCGATTTGTACCGGCTTAAGAACCGCCGCACCCTGGGGCGGTCGGAAGAAGAGATCGTGTTTCACGTGAAGCACGTGGTTATGGATATCCTTGGCCGTGAGAAGGACGCGCGGTCGCAGGTGTTGCTGGACAACCCGGTGGCCGTGGAGGACCGTGTGGGCCGTGCCCTGGGCACGGTGCGCGGTGCCCGGCTTCTGGAATTCAGCGAGGCCCTGAACCTGTTGTCTTCGTTGAGGCTGGGACTGGAGATAGGAATGGTGGACGGATTCGCCTACCCGGAGCTGAACCAGTTGCTGGTCCAGTCGCAACGGGCTCATCTCGAATTGCGGGAAGATCAGGAATCCGACGAGGTCGCGTTGAGCGCGAAGCGGGCCGACCTGTTGCGCGCCCGGTTCAAGTGAAGATTGGGCCCGGTTTTTCGTCGAATGCCGGTGTCCTATAATTGATTGCGAACTTATACTTCGCCCATAGACCTTTCGGGTCTGCACATGAGGGCTGCTGAACTATGTGGGAACGATTCACCGAACGAGCCAAACATGTCGTGAGCGCCGCTCGCGAAGAAGCCACGCGTCTCGGCAGCGAATACGTCCGGACCGAGCACATCCTGCTTGGGTTGTGCCGGGAACCCGACGGGATCGCCGCGCGCGCCCTGGAAAACCTGGGCGTGGATATCGAGGCGCTGGCGATGGAAATCGAGCAGCAGGTCCAGCGCGGCAACGCGGTGGTGTCCGGCGAGGAAATCGCCTTTACGCCGCGGGCCAAGAAGGTGCTGGAATTGGCGGTCGAAGAGGCGCGCCGCTTTAACCACAGCTACATCGGCACCGAGCACATTCTCCTGGGCCTCGTGAAAGAGGGCGAGGGGATTGCCGCGAAGGTGCTTCAGGATATGAAGATCGATCTCGATCGTATCCAGGCGGAGGTGATTCGTCTGCTGGGCGATCAGGGCAAGACGAGCCCGCAGGCCAGTTCGAGCAAGAAGTCGCAGACGCCGGCGCTCGACACGTTCGGGCGCGATCTGACCGTGCTGGCCGTGGAAGGCAAGCTGGACCCCGTGATCGGCCGCGAAGGCGAGATCGAGCGCGTCGTGCAGATCCTGAGCCGCCGCACGAAGAACAACCCGGTGCTCATCGGCGAAGCGGGCGTCGGCAAGACGGCCATCGTCGAGGGTTTGGCGCAGCGGATCATCGCGGGCGACGTGCCCGACCTGCTGCTGGGCAAGCGCGTGCTGACGCTGGACCTGGCGGGCGTGGTGGCCGGTACGAAATATCGCGGCCAGTTTGAAGAGCGCCTGAAGTCGGTGATGAAAGAGATCCGCCGCGCCGACAATATCATCCTGTTCATCGACGAGCTGCACACGATCGTGGGCGCGGGCGCGGCCGAAGGCGCCGTGGACGCGGCGAACATGCTAAAGCCGGCTCTGGCGCGCGGCGAGCTGCAGTGCATCGGCGCGACGACGCTCGACGAGTACCGCAAGCACATCGAGAAGGACGCGGCCCTGGCGCGGCGCTTCCAGACCATCATGGTCGAGGCGCCGTCGGTCGAGCAGACCATCGAGATTATCAAGGGCCTTCGCGACAAGTACGAGGCGCACCACCGGGTGAAGTTCTCGGAAGAGGCGATTATCGCCGCCGCGAAGCTGTCGAACCAATATATTACCGACCGTTACCTGCCCGACAAGGCCGTGGACGTTATCGACGAGGCGGGAAGTCGGGCGCGGCTCCAGATTACGACGCGCCCCTCCGAGCTGAAGGAAATCGAGCAGGAGATAGAACTGGTCACGCAGGAAAAGGAAGCCGCGATTCGCCGGCAGGAGTACGAGAAGGCCGCGAGCCTGCGCGACAAGGAGCGCCAGCTCATCCAGAAGCTGGAAGAGCGCAAGCGCGACTGGGAACGCAAGCGCGATTCGGCCGAGATGATCGTCTCGGACGAGGACATCGCGTACATCGTGTCCAAGTGGACCGGCGTGCCCCTGACGAAGCTCGAAGAAAAAGAGTCTGCCCGGCTGCTGCGCATGGGCGACGAACTGCACAACTCCGTCATCGGCCAGAACGAGGCGGTGGTGGCGGTGACCAAGGCCATCCAGCGCTCGCGGGCCGGTTTGCGGAACCAGCGGCGTCCGGTGGGCTCGTTCCTGTTCCTCGGGCCGACGGGCGTTGGTAAGACCTTGCTGGCCAAGCAGTTGGCGAGTTTCCTGTTCGGCAGCGAAGATGCACTGATTACCATCGACATGTCCGAATACATGGAGAAATTCAACGTGTCCCGGCTGGGCGGCGCGCCTCCCGGGTACGTGGGCTACAACGAAGGCGGCCAGTTGACCGAGCAGGTCCGGCGTCGCCCGTACAGCGTGGTGCTCTTCGACGAAATCGAAAAAGCGCATCCGGACGTCTTCAACGTGCTGCTGCAAGTGCTGGAAGACGGCCACATGACCGATTCGACCGGCCGGAAAGTCGATTTCCGGAACACGGTCATCGTGATGACGAGCAACATCGGCGCGCGGCGCATCTCGCGCAACACATCGGTGGGCTTCCATCGCGGGAACGTGGACGACGACTACCGCGACATGCGCAACCGCGTGATGGACGAGGTCAAGAAGGTTTTCAACCCGGAATTCCTGAATCGCGTGGATGAAATCGTGGTATTTCACCATCTTGTGCACGA
>JAVEWL010000456.1:0-4965 GCA_034004565.1 FCB group bacterium
ATGTGCACAATAAGACTGAATTGGTAATGCACTTTGACCGCCTTCCAGCCCATATTGGCCTCCCTCGTAATTCCGGTTTCCTATCGCCACTTAACGGTTTCCGCTATGTTTTTGGCCCTTGCTCCGGACCGGTTACGAACCCGACCACAAGCAAGGACATTGCAAACGCCCCGAGAGCAGCCGGCTTCGGCCAGCCCAGCACCAACAGCCCGGTGACAACCACAACACCCACTCCAGCAACGACAGGAACAGGAGGTAGCGCCCATCGCCCTTCAATGCCTTTTGGGGGCGGCGCCTGAAGAAAAATGCCGACAAGAACAAGCGCTATCCCAACGAACACATTGGACAGAGCAATAGCAGTCTCCATGTGCCCCTCAAGACCCGAGATATGGTCCGGAAGCGAATCCCACGCGCGCAGGGTTTCGCTACGCATTCCCCAGGCCGAGGTAAGCACCACAGAGGAGACGACTATCCAAAATGGTGCCGGTTTACGTGCGGTTTCTCTCTTCTTCGACATCATCCGATAATCCTCCCGTATCGTAGTTCGCGGTTTCCTATGGCTACCCAAACGCATTGATCTTGGTCAAACCTACCACCACCAGCTCGCTGGGTTCGACGTGTTCTCCGAACTGACCGTAGACTTCGAGCCCCGACTTTGCTTTCGTGATCACGGTCTTCGAGCCTTTGGCCGACGCCACTTCAACAACTACGTCATCGCCTAGTTGAAGCGCCAGTATCTGGGCGACATCAGCAGGAATCGAAAACTGGCCGCTACGCCAGTTCTGCGATTGAACTTCGTAGCGGACTGCGAAAACGCGACTACTCATAAACTCTCCCGCCTTTATTAACCGGCCCCGGCCGGGACGTTAAACCGCTGCATCATGCTCGTGATGACATCGGCCACCGAAACACTCGCCATCTCGGATTCAACCTGGATAGCCTGCATAATCTCACGATGCCCCTGCTCGGCCTCGCCCCATATGAAGTAGCGGCGCAGGCGGCCCGGCTCACCATCAGCCAGGAACACCATCGTCTCGAACAGCAGCGGGTCGCCCTGTCCGTGGAAGTTGTGATCTATCCCCAGGAACACCGTGGAGACCACAACTTCCCCGACAGTATCCCTGGCCACGACGCGATCTGCCGTCGCAAACCATACACCCCACTCATGCGCCGACCGACACGGGATAGCGCGCTTGTTCGCATCGAGGGTGTAGAACATGGCCATATCTCTACCTTGTCACTCCTGGCGTCCATTCAGTTATGCGCAACGACTCTCCCACCATCCAATACCGCATGTTTGAGTATTGCCCTTGGGAGGCAGCGCCTCCATGCGTGAATCGCACTGAGAGCAAGTGTGCATTGAGCCGACAACTACTCGCTCATCCTTGTGGATTGGATGATTACAAAAACAACAGTACATCGTCAGTAGTGTCTCGTCTGGTTTTACTTCACCTGCCGACGCGGCAGTGCCGTCGCGGCGAATATGCACCCACAACCGCGCAAGAATCCAAAACGCCACCACCGCCCCAGCTATCACGAACCCTGTAACGAAATATACCAGCGCCATGTTCATCTCCAATCACTGCGAAGCGTTATTCTGTGCCGCCCTAAGCGCCCATCTGGCCGGTGGGATCGCTGCCGCGGACCAAATCGGCACGATCAGCCACAACAGAAGCGGGTTCTCGTATTTCGTCAGCGCCACATAACCCCACAGCACGGCGGCGCCGGTAAAGATCGGTGTCCAGATCACGAGGTCGATTATGGACGCCCCGTAGACCGCGCATACGCGGATACCGCGAGGTAGATCGCGCGTGGCGACGGCGGCACGCAGGACCAGCAGGTAGCGCACTACGCACGGACCTCGCTACGAAATTCTGGTAGATCCTGGATGCGGCGCAGCACGTTCCGCGCATAATCCTCCCCACCCGGAATCCATTTCATTCGGCGCAGTTCGGTTGCGTCCAAAAGGGCTTCGCGCAGTCGCTGTTCAGCTTGCACGACACGTCCGTACGCGAGATAAACCGCCGCCTCGGTTAGCGCGTCCACCTCTTCGGGTTCGCCCCAGGGAGACAACCCCTCCCAAAAGCCCTTCCTGGGGCGCGACTCATCCAGGTCATTCAGCTCCGCCACCAAGTCTTGTGCGGCTTGGCTGGGTGGAAGCGGTTCCGGCTTCTGTTTTCTGGCAAAAAGACCAAACATCACATCCTCCTATTTATTGCTATCCTCTCACGCCCTGCCGGCACCGCAAGAGGGCCCTTGCCTCGATTTCCACCCTCCGCTAGATCCAGATCGTTGCCTTGCGCTGCTCCTTTAGCGTGCGAAGTCTTAAATTAATCTCATCCCGCGCCGCATCCGATATATCTGGCGTAACTTCGCGAAGAATCTTGCTCTCCTCGTCGCGGAATTGGCCCCGAATCGCGTCCCTGCGCGAAGCCGTCCACATATATCCCACCCAAAGAGTGAGGTACCCCATAGCAAGGATGGTGGCGCTCCACTCTGGCTGGAGTCCCGTAACAGGAACGAACCACAAATATGCGGAGACAAGAATGTTGCCAACATGGTATGGAGATAAAAACGAGTCGCCGCCAACAATGGCGGCTTGCTTCCTCGGTACCCGTCCAAACTTTGTCGCCAAGGCCCAATAAATCGAATCGGCAGCGGCATTCAATAGAAACCGGTTCACGATCATAGCCGTCCCCAGCAAAATCCAGGTCGAGTCGGCTATTCGCTCTACACTTACACCAGCGATCACCATAAAGACCGCAAAATATGTGACGAACCCTATCATCTCTAAAAAGACATACCAGAAAAACCACAGGGCCGCCGAGGCGTTATCGACTCTATTTTGCTGCGCTTCTTGTTTCGCCTTCAAATAGTCGACATCCATCATCACGCCTCTCTCTTTTCCCATCAGGCCGCACGCGGCCACTCTTTGATCTCGATGCCGTTGATCCGGCACCCACCCGCGTCATTGGCAGTACCACCCCACTGCTTGAAGAAGACGCTCACGCCCTGTTCACGACATTGGGCGATCACGTTCTCCGCCCACACCTGCTCCATGGCGCGATAGCCGGGGCCGGACTCGCCGCCCACGATAACCCAATGGATACCGGTCAGGTCGATGGCGCCCAGGTCCTCCAACAGTGGCTCGACGGAAAGGAAGCGCACTCCGGCCGGGATGCAGCGGAGCTGCTCCAGACGGCGCAGGCCACTCCGGCGGTTTTCGACCGTCACACCCAGCCACACGTTGGGGTAGCCGTCACCCCAATCCGCCGGCAGCATGCGCAGGATGTTGCCAGGGCGCTTGGTCAGGATCTGCCAGTCCAGGAAGGGCGTAGCCTTGATCTTCGCCCACAGGGCCTCACGGGCGCCTTCGGGGGCATTCTTGTCGAAGAAGTCCATCATAGAGCCGCAGAACACCTTGCGCCGCACGCCGGCCGCTTCCGCTTCGCGGTTCCAACGGTAGGGCTTGTTGCGGTTCTTCTCGGTCGTGAGGCGCGGGCGGGTGCCGATACCGAAGAAGCTGCCGCCCGTCCGGCGATCCATCGTCGCCGCATAACAGTGATCGCAGCCGGCGCCGGCCGGCGCGCTACAACCCCACCATTCGTTGTGGGTGTGGTCGGTCCACGAAATTCCCGTCGTGTCGGCCATCTCACTCTCCCTACCTATTTCGTCCATCATAGTCACGCGCCGTGACTATTGCAAGAGCAATCACAGCAACTTCTCGACCCAGTTCTTAGCCAGGACCCCATCCAGCACCGTCGCCAGCATATGCCGGCGCACGCAGGTCGGGAGCTGGCGGTTCGGTCGCTGCTTGGCCTGGTGGAACCACGCCATCCGGTAGCTGGTGCCACATTCGGCGTTCAGCCCATCGAGCACCTTCCGCAGGGCGGCGTGGTCCACCTCACCGTCAGTCGAGATGCCATGGTGGGCGAAGTAGGTTTCAAACAGGCTCACAATGCGCTCCTACCTGTAATCCGTCTCAAATGCCATGCGAAAGCGCTCCGCCGGACACATAAACTGAACCGCCTCGGAACGAAATTTCTCCGGCTTAAAGGGCCAATAGTTCTTTGCATGCTGATCTCGGAGCCACCTGCAGATATCGTCATACTCGCGCGTCCGCGGGGTCTTTAGCACTTCCAGCAAGCGCTCGTAACCAGAAACACCCCCGCAATCCTCTGGTGGACAGGCTCTGGCCCCATTCAGACATACCGGATACGCGATACCGGCTTCGCGAGCCGCTTTGCCTTCAAAGGCTATCTCGTGGCGCCACCCATCACCGAAGTCATACTCGTAGGAAATAGTATCCCCTGGAGAGCGGAACACGTCGCCAATAGGGACTTCCCAGTCAGCCTCTACACGCACCTCATCCATTGGATCGGGAATCCCAATCGTGCGCTCGTGCCGCAGCCCCTTGGTGCGGAATACGTGGAGGTGATAATCGAGCCAGCCCATTGCGTCCTGGATGGCGACATGAAGGTCCCACATCGAGTAGTCGTCCGGAACCAGGATCGACCGCCATATTGGCGGCTCCACACCAAGAAGCGTGATTTTGAAATGGCATAGACGGGTGTTCATCTTGACGCTTTCTCCCTTCAACCCGCGCGCTGGTTTTCGCCGGCGGGTTCAACCAGCACTTCTGGCATTATGCCAAAGTCTTCGATGAGAGCATCCCAGCACATACTCTCGATGGCAATACATTCCTCTTCTGATAGAGTGGGTCCGTTATCAAACTCCATCCCACAGGAGGAACGCACAAAATCGTCAAACGGGATGCTCCCGAGGAATGATCCCGGCTTCCCTGGTTGTGCAAACAGGACATCGAGCCGTACATTGGGGTTGCGTTGATATTTCCCGGCAGGCTCCGGGAGACATGAATAAGGACGCAATATCCGGGAATATCGCCACAATAGGCGGCCACCCCTTCGTCAGTCTTGTACTGCACGCGCCTCAACGTGATGCCAC
>JAVEWL010000457.1:0-4959 GCA_034004565.1 FCB group bacterium
CCCCGATCAAAAGTGGAAACTGTCCCCGCTTTCCGCCCAAGCCGCCCATCCCGATGAATCAAGACGCAATGGGCATTTCATAGCTCCCATACTTCCCATACTTTCCATTCCCCAAGCCGGAACGCGGGGACAGTTTCCACTTTTGATCGGGGGGACTGGTTGACTGCAATGGCAAAGGCGAGCTGGGGGCTTCGCAGGAAGTCCAAGCCTTGCCAAAAGTGGAACAGTCCCCGTTTTCCGAAGTTGTGGGTAAGGACAAGAGTTGCACTGGGTAACGAGAAGAGAAGAATGGGGGTCACGTTTCAAGACGCCGCGATCGGCTAGATACCTCCACAATCGCCACGCCCGCCGCGAACGCCACCAACGCCGTCGCAAACACCCACAACGGCTCGCCGACTTTATCAATGCGATACGGCTTCAACGTCTCCGCGAATTGCGTGGCCGCCAGCAGCGCCGAAGCGTTCAACATGAAATGCGCCAGCATCCCCGTGTAGATCGATCCCGACCGGTACACCAGGTACGCCAGCACCACGCCGCTGATCGCCGTCACCGGCATCCGGTACACGCTCAGGTGCAGCAGCCCGAACAGCAAACCCGTCACCACGATCGCCAGCCAGGCCGGCCACCGCCGGGCAAACGCCGAAAGGATAGCCCCTCGGAACAGCGATTCCTCGCAAATGGCGGGGGAGAGGGCCGCAGTGAAAATCAGCCCCAGCAAGGCCAGCCCCGCCTCGCGCCCTTCATACAACTCCGCCATCGCCTCGGCCAATTCCGGCGGCACCGGCAACGCGCGATTCATCCAGAACCCGAGCTGCACCACGATCACCACCCACGACGCGCCGCAGATGACCGTGCCCGCGAGCGCGCCCAGCGACGGACGCCGCAGGTTCAGCGCTTCCCGGAACCGCGTGCGCGTAAACGCCAGAAACAGCAGCGTCGGCGCAAGCACCAATCCCCACTGCGTTCCCAGCAATCCGCCGATAAAGTTAAACCCCTGCAGAAAGGTCCCCGCGTAGAAAATGAGCACCAGCACGATGCCGAACAAAAACAGCGCCATCCCCGGCGTCAACACCGCGCGCGGCGCAATCCCGGAGCGGTTGAACATGAACGGAATCGAATGTTCCTCCGCGAGGATCATCTCTTCCCGCTTGAAGATCCACACCGCCGCCGACAATGCCAGCACCGCATACGCCGTCGTGCTGATGAAGACCGTGAAGACCTCCTGCACGCCGCTCTTGCCCGTCATGAGATCCTTGAACAGCAGCGCCACATTCGCAATCGGCACAAATTCCAGTCCCGCGCTCAATTCCGTGCCCGGCATCGCCGCCAGCATCGCCGGAAACAGTATCAGCAGGAGGAACGGCGTCATGATGTTCTGCGCTTCCTTGAACGTGCGCGCAAACATTGCCGCCGTCATCATCACCGCCGAAATGAAGAACGCCAGCGGAATCAGCACCAGCAGAATCGCCAGTACCGTCAGCGGCGGCATGCTGATATCGAGCGCGAGCTTCTCCGCCCCCAACTGCGATATCTGAAAGCCCAGCGTCAGCAACAAACTGCCCAGGTTTAGCAGCCCCGCCAGCAGCGACAGGCAAAACACCGCCAGAAACTTCCCGTACACCAGCTCCGACGTCAGTGTCGGCGTCGACAACAGCGTCTCGAACGTCCCGCGTTCCTTCTCGCCCGCCGTCAGATCGATCGCCGGATAAAACGCGCCGATGCCCAGCATCAGCACCATCAGCATCGGCAGGATCGTGCCCAGCAGCGCGCCCGTCGTCTTCGCCGCGCCCGCCATATTCCGGCTGCGCACCTCGATCGGCTTCGCAAAACCCTTATCAAGTTGATGCGCGCCCAGCCGCTCGTCCAGCAGCGTGTCGTTGCGCGAGCCCAGCACCTTGGACACCCGGCTCATCGCCTGGCGCGACTGCGATTCCGCCGCGTCGAAGCGCACCTCCATGCGCACCGACCGATCCTGCGCCAGCGCCTCGCTGGCATCCGCGGGCGACTCCACGATCGCGTCCACGCGCCCGCTGTACAAATCGTCCGCCGCCCCCAGCGACTTCAACACCTCGAACTTCGGGTCGGTATCGAACCAGCCCGCCACCGCCGGATCCGTGCCCGGCGCAAACGCGATCCGCGACGGCGTACGGTCCAGCTTGTCCTGGTGCATGATCGCCGCCTGCGACCCAAAGATGAACAACAGCGGATACAGCACGATCGGCATGCCAATCATCGCGATCAGCGTACGTCGATCGCGCAGCATGTCGCGCAATTCTTTAGAGAAGATGATGAGGATGCGGCGGATGTTCATGCGAGCGCGTTCTCCGAAGGCGCCTCGATAATCTTCAGGAACGCGTCCACAAGATTATCCGTCCCCGTCCGCGCGTAGAGCGCCGCCTTCGTGTCCACCGCCAGCAGCGAGCCCTCGTGAATCAGCCCAAGCCGATCGCACAGCACCTCCGCCTCGGTCATGTAGTGCGTCGAGAAGATCACGCTGTGCCCGCGCGCCCGCGCATCGCGAATGAAATGCAGAATCGTCTGGCTGCTCATGATGTCGAGCCCCAGCGTCGGCTCGTCCAGAATCAGCACATCCGGATCGTGCAGCAATACCCGCGCAATCGACACCCGCTGCGTCTGTCCTGTCGAAAGCGAATCGCAACGCCGTCCCGCGAACTCCTCCATCCCGAACGAAGCCACCAGTTCCTCGATGCGCCGCGAAATCAACTCATCCGGCATCCCGTGCAACTGCCCGAAATAACGCAGCACCTCGCGCACCGTCAACCGGCCATACAACTTGGTATTACCCGAAAGAAACCCGATATGCCGCCGGACATCGTGCGGCGCCTCGTCCGTGCGAAACCCCGCCACGCGGCAATACCCCCGCGTCGGCGCAATGATAGCCGCCAACATTCGCAGCAATGTCGTCTTGCCCGCGCCGTTCGGCCCAATCAGCCCAAAGATCTCCCCGGGAGCCACCTGAAACGTGGCGCCCCGCACGGCTTCCACCGTACGCCCGTGCGGCTGCCGGAAAATCTTCCAGACATCCACCGCCTCAAGTGCGAAGCTGCGCTCCGAAGAATTCAAAGTAAAACGGTCCTCCATCTATCCTGACCGCATCAGCCTCGCACCCTCGCCCCATCCAAGTCAACCAGATCGCTTCCAACTACCTTCCGGATATGCCACCTCCAAACTTGTTTGGGGGTGCTTAAGGTCTGAAGCGATGATCCGAGTGTTACCCTCAAACCTTAAGCACCCCCAAACAAGTTTGGAGGTGGCATATCCGAAGGAGAAGTCCTGAGGTGGCATGTCCGCGGTTCACTTGTCAGCGATTCTCATCGTCACCCGGTAGATCTCCCACGCAATCGCGCCGTTTACGATCCCCGACGACGCGAGCACGGGCACCTCGTACCCTTCCAGTGTCACGCACGCATCCATCCAGGGCCACATGGGATCAATCCAGACCGCCTCGGCTCCCTTCACAAAATCCCGATCCGCCATCACGCTCACATAGGCCACGCGCCCCCCCGCCGGCACTGCCTTCCGCAACAATTCCCTTGGCGGATGCTGATACCCGATGTGCACGATCGCATCCCCGGCCGCGTACGCATCCTCCGGCCCCGGCGACAAGCGGAACCCCGCGTTCCACACCGCCGACGCGAACACCATCCCAATCTCCGTCTTGCCCACCTCATCCGGGAAAAGGTGCCCCATGCTGTACATGAACAGTTTCTTGCCCTGCGCCTTCGCATCCGCGCACCAATTCCCCGCAAGGTTCAGCTCATCCCGTTCTTCGGCCTCGACCCGCTTCAGCATCGCGCCGACCGTATCGCAGTACCGGTTCCCCAGCACCCCCGGCGCCGCCGCCGGTACCTGCATATCCGCATGAAACCGAGTCCCGTCCTTCTCATACTGCTTCATGCGCGTGATGCCCGAATACGTCCCGATGCTCTCCATCAACACCGGCGACTTTCCCAACCGCGTCAGCGCCGCAATCAACTCGCCCGTAAACAGCCACCCCGGCACCGCGTTCGCCAGCGTCGGCGACACCCCGCATTCCTTTGCGTGATTCGAGAAGAACGGCACATCGCCCTCCGGCTTCACGCTCCCGAACGCCACCACATACGCGCCCGAATCGCGCAATCCCCGCGGCAACGCCTCCTCCGCTTCCTGGAACCAGAGCACCACATCCCCCGCCGCGGGTATCTTGTCGCCCAACCCCTGCAGCATGTGAAACCCGCCAGCGCGCCCGCTTACTTCGCTCACCATCGAAACCTGCCCGGCCGCGTACAGCGCTCCGCCGTCCGCAAGCCGTTTGGCCGCCTCCTCCGCCGGACCCCGCATCGCCGCCAAATCGCCGCGTCCCCCCTCCAGCGCCCGCTCCACCCGAAGCAGATACGACCCCGAATCCGCGCCCCCGCAAAACATCACCGAAGCCGCCAAAGCAACCAACATGGCAATTTCTCCCAAGGTAGGAAAATCATTGAAAGGAACGACGAACGAGGAACGAGGAACGAGGAAAGAAAGACAACGGCGGCAGTGTCTCGGCATTTCATTGCATTTTCTTTCCTCGTTCTTCGTTCCTCGTTCTTCGTTCCTCTCTTCTAGCGTTTCACTTCTATCTTTCCAATCGAAGGAAACCGTTGCAGCAGCGCTTCCATTAGGTGGTTCGGGTATTTTCGATACTTCGTCGTAATCTCGAACGCCATCTCGACGTGGTCGCCGCGGTCGACCGTCCGAAGTTTGCCCGGCATGCAACCGAACCGCTCCTCCCGAATGACCGTGATGACGTCGTTGAACCGTTCCAACCCGTCGGGCATTTCCAGAATCAGCGACTACCGGTCCGCCGACGGAAATCGATCTTCAACCGCCTCCAGCCCCACCACAACAAACAGCACGAAGAATGTGGCCAGCGACGCCGTCATGTACATTCCCGCGCCAACCGCCACGCCCAGCGCCGCC
>JAVEWL010000458.1:0-4958 GCA_034004565.1 FCB group bacterium
AGATCCACGTGAAGGACTACAAGCGCGAAGGTTCGCAGTGGAAGAACCTGCGCGAAGGCGACGTGAACTGGCCTGAAGTGCGCAAGGCTCTCGCCGAGATCGGCTACGAAGGTTGGATGACCGCCGAGATCGAAGGCGGCGACGAAGCCTACCTCACCGACGTTGCGCAGCGTATGGACAAAATCTCCGCCGGCGAATAGAGCCAATTCAAACACTATCCGCGGGCCGCACCGATACTCCCGGGCGGCCCGTGTTCCATTTTGATGTTCATGTTTCAAAACCCGTGGCGGATGTGCCACACTATCACTCGAAAAACCTGCTCCGACAACGAGGGAGGTCTCTCGAATGAATATGCCTTTGAGCAAGGGCTTTCGGAAATGCGTTGACCGGTTGTCGTTCCCGATTGTGATGACACTCGTTCTGGTGGTCGGCCTCGCCTCCTGCGGCGATAAGGAACCGGCGGTGCCCGATTCGGCTCCGTCGGCGTTGCCGGCTCCCACGACCGTTCCCGTGACCCCGCCGGTGCCCGGTGCGACGCAGACGCCCGCGTCGCCTTTGCCTGTGCCTGCCGAGCCCACGCCTTCGGCCGCGGCTCCGTCGGTCCCCGCCGCTCCCGCGGCGATCACGGCCACGGGCCAGACCGCGAACCTGGGCAAGCTGTTGCCCGTGGATGAGGCGAAACGCGCGCCGGGTCTCACGGACTTCCGCAAGAAACTCGAAGACGCGGTCAAGAAGAAGGACAAGAATGCCGTGGTCGCCCTGCTCTCGCCCAACGTGCGCACGGGCAACCAGCAAGGCGTCGATGCCTTTGTTAAGACGTGGAACCTCGACGATGCGAACAGCCGTTTCTGGACCGACATCGGCACCGCGTTGCGGCAGGGCGGCAGTTTTGGCTTGCAAGGCGGCAACAACGTCTTTACCGTTCCGCACGTCTATGGGCGCTTGCCGCAAGGCATCGACCCGGCCCAGTACGGCGTTATCAGCGGCGAGCGCGTGAACGTGCGCAAGACCCCGGACCGTCAGGGCGAGACCCTCACGCGCCTGACCTACGACATTGTGAAGCTCGCGCCGAATCCGGATCCCAAGCAGGAGACCATCGACGGCGAAACGCATCCCTGGGTGGCCGTCATCCTTTCCGACGGCCAGACCGGTTACGTCTACGGCAGGTACATCCGCCAGGCCAACGGCCTGCACGCCGCCTTCGAACGCGTAGGCGACGAGTGGAAGCTGACCTACTTTGGCGAAGGGCAGTAAGGCGGAATTCTGAATTCTGAATGAATGCGAGCGCGCTAGCCCTCACCCCGCCCCTCTCCCAGGGGGAGAGGGAGTCCGTTGTGGGAGTGGGTCGCGGGATTTGGTGAATACCCCTCGCTACACCCTGCTGAACTCTTCTCCCCTCTCCCCCATCGGGGGAGAGGGTCAGGGTGAGGGGGCATTCGTCCTTGCAGTCCTTCGCCCAGCCACACCTCCAAGTCATGAAGCCGACTTGGGGGTGCCACAGAATTGCCATCGCGCCTGGCTTTGCTTACGGCTACGGCTGATCCACCGAGACGTACGGAAGCACCGAGCAGCCTTTGCAGGAAGGGTTGGGCTCGCACCAGTCGTAATAAAGCTGCAAGATGCCTTGCTGCAGGCGGAAGTCGAGTTTGGGTGTTTTCCCTTGGCCGAAGAGGCGCGGGAGCATGGCCTTCAGGATTTGGTTGTCCGACTCGGGGGGAAGCTTTGCGAAGAATTCGAATGTGCGCTCTTCGCGCTGCCGGTTGCGTGCTCTGCGCGCCAGGGCGAGTTCCATCGGCACAAACACATTGCCGATGATGGCCCGCACGCGGCTGGGACCCAGCATTGCGACCGGGCGCGGGAGGCGCTTGCCTGTCCAGGTGCAACGATCGGCCCAGAACCCCGACGGCGATGGAAACAAGTCTTCCAGCGCCCGCCTTCGCGGGACGGGAGCCAAGTCGTGGTGCCAGACCCGTTCGAGTGTCTCGTGAAGTCCTTCGCGCGCCGTGTTTGAAAGAAACCGCGCGGCCCCCGCGAGCCGTCGCTCGGGGTAGTTGGTGGGACGCACATCGTTCAGCCGCCACTGCAGCGGCAAGCGGCGAAGGCCCGGCAGGTGGTCTTTGCGCAGTGCGCTGAGCCGCTCGTAATGCACGGTATCCGCCAGGCCTTCCGGGCACGTCTCGGGTAACAATCCCGCAATTTGGAGAAACGCCGCCTCGACCAGTAAGGGGTCCCTGCGCGCCAACTGCCGGATGCGGTCGTAGGGTAGTTGCTGCGCGATCGTGCGGAAGAGTTGTTTGAACCGGCTGTAGCCGCACGCCGTGAGAAATACCTCGTACAACGCCTGGTCCGGTCCCCGCCGATCGATGCGCTCGCGGATGGCGCGCGCCTTGTTCAGCATTCGCCAGTCGCCCGAAAGCCGCAGCAAGGTCTCGATGCGTCCCGCGCCACACGCCTCGATCACCGCCGAGCAATCGCCGAACGCGCCCTTGGCCTGATAGGGATAGTCGTCCGGGGAAAGGCGATCGGCCAGGAGGGTAATGTCGCCTTCGATGTAGTGAGACAGCAGCAGGCAGGGGATGCGGCGTCCCGAGGACGTCATGGGAGGTTGTCGCGGAGGCTCCATCGCGAGCACGACTACGAGCAGAACTTCGTCGTACCGGGAATCGATGTGATGCCCGTGCTGACGCCATGCGGCGTGGTCGAGGTGCACTTCCACATCGCCCGTTAGGAGTTTCCCGCCGATCTCGAGTTGCGCGCCCTGGAAGTCGGGACCCTCGTTGTGGTTCCACCAGCCGGGAGATAGGACGCGCAGAGACCGCCCGTCGTCGGTGCATAGATCGTCGCCCGAAAACAGTTGGTCGTACCAGATGCACTGGACAACCTCTTCCTGGAGCGGCGAGGGGGATTCGCCCGCGCAGATTCGCAGGGTTCGCAGGTGTCCATAGTCTTCCGAGAAGTGTACCGCCGGGTTGCGCGCGTCCATTCATCCCCCGCGAGTTGAATCGCCTTAATCAAGAAGGACGATGCAATAATAGCACGGCTTGAGGGCGAGGCGGGAGGGATTCTTGCCTGTTTCGCCCAAAGCGGAAATAGAGTACTATAGGGATCTGATGCAGAAAAGGAACCTTCCGCACAATTTCGGGTTTAATCCTGTTGGGTTACAAAACGGGTTCTGGAATTCCTTTGACAACAATCGGGAGAAGGGGTCTATGAACAGGTTGCAGATTCTTTTCGCATTTCTTCTGGGGGCGGCGACATTGGGGAGCGTTGATCCTGCCCAGGCCGCGACCGTCCTCACGCCGCAAATGCTGCAAATGGCCGATACCAATCGCGACGGCCAGGTAACCATCGAAGAAGCCCAGGCCTTGGTGCCGATGCTGACGCAGGAAGTCTTCGACGGCTACGACCTGAACGGCGACGGCGTCCTCTCGAGCGCGGACCTGCCCGAACCGCCTCACGAACCGGGTCAGATCCTGCGCCACCTGCTGGAAGTGGCCGACGCGGACGCCAACGGCGAGGTCACCCTCGAAGAAGCGCAGGCGGTCTATCCGGATGCGACGCCGCAGCAGTTTCAGGAGCTCGACCGGAACGGCGACAACGTCCTTTCCGCCGCCGACCTGCCGCCGGCCCCGCCGCAAGACCCGCTCGAAGCGCTGGTGCACATCCTGAGCATGGCCGACGCCAACTTCGACAGTGCGATTACCTTCGAGGAAGCGCAGGCCGTCATTCCGGCAATGACTCGCGGCCAGTTCGATTACCTCGACGCCAACGGGGACGGTGTGCTGACCCGCGACGACCTGCCCGCGGCGCTGCCGGAAGACCCGGTTCGCCGCCTCCTGAACCTCCTGCGGCAGGCGGATACCGATAACGACAATGCCATCAGCTATGACGAAATCCTGGTGCTGGTGCCGGAGTATCCGAGGGATGCGTTCGACGTCCTCGATATCAACGGCGACGGCGTGCTGAGCTTTGCCGACCTGCCCGCGGGCCCGGTCACCCATGAGCAACTGCTGGCGCTGCTCAGGCAAGCCGACGTCAACGAGGACCAGGAAGTTACGTTTGAAGAACTCCAGGCCCTCGTGCCGCAGGTTACGCAGGAGCAGTTCGACGAGCTGGACCGCAACGGCGACGGCGTCATCAGCAAAGCCGACCTGCCCCAGGCCCCGCCCGAGAACCTGTACATGCGGTTGCTGCGCCTCTTCAAGGAGGCCGACGCGAACCAGGACGAGCAGATTACGCTAGCCGAGCTTCAGGCGGTGATTCCGACCTTTACGCAGCACGCGTTCGACTATATCGACGCAAACGGCGACGGCGTGATCTCGCGCGACGATTTGCCCGACGGTCCGCCGCCGACCGAGCTCGAAATGCTGAAGCACTTGCTGCGCATGGCCGATGCGGACGACAACGGCGAGGTGACCTTCGCGGAACTGCAGGCGCTCGTGCCCGAACTTGTGCAGGAGCAGTTCGACCGTCTCGATCGCAACGGGGATGGCGTCATCAGCGCCGCCGATCTCCCCTCGCTTCCTGAAGACCCCATGGAATGGCTGTTGCGCGTGTTGCGCGAGGCCGACGCGAACGGCGACGGGCAGGTCACGTTCGAGGAACTCCAGGCCGTGGCGCCGAGCGTCACGCAGGAGCAATTCGACCGCCTCGACCGCAACGGCGACGGCGTCATCAGCGTCGAGGACAAGCCCGATGCGCCGGCGGATCCGTTGGAGCGCCTGATTCGCCTGCTGCGCGAGGCCGACGTGGATGAGAACGAACAGGTCACGTTTGCGGAATTGCAGGCGGTCTATCCGGAGTTGACCCAGGAGCAGTTCGACACCCTCGATCGCAACGGCGACGGCGTCATCAGCGCGGCGGACCTGCCCGACACGCCGGAGGATCCGCGCGACCGCCTGCTGCGCCTGTTGCGCGAGCTGGATGCGAACGAAGACAAGCAGCTTACGCTGGAAGAA
>JAVEWL010000459.1:0-4957 GCA_034004565.1 FCB group bacterium
CGGACGTGCATGCCCGTGACGGCGCTCGCGCCCAGGTCCAACGGGACGCGATCGGGTTCGCGGTGGTCGAGGGCTGTAAGGACTCGTTCTCTGGACGTCATCATATTGTCTGGCCTCCCAACCAGCGCTTCTCGATTTCTTCGAGGGTCTTGCCCTTGGTCTCGGGGACTACCATCGCGACGAACACAAATGCTACCGCGCACATGGCGGCGTACACGAAGAACGACTTGCCGGCAAAGTGCTCGAGCATCCACGGGAACAATTGTGACACGAGGAAACAGGCGATCCACAGGCACACGGTGGCGATCGACATGGCCGTGCCGCGGATGCGCGTCGGGAAGATCTCCGCCATTACGACCCATACCACCGGTCCCATGGCCACGGCGAACGAGGCCACGTAGGCGAGCACAAAGAGCAGCACCCAGGGTCCTTGCAGCTTGCCCAGGACGAAGGCCCCGCCCAGGAGGACCAGCGACACGCCCATGCAGGCCGACGCGGTCAAGAGCAGCGGCTTGCGCCCAATGCGGTCCACGACGAGCACCGCGACGATCGTGAAGGTGAGGTTTACGATGCCGACGATTACCGTCTGCACGATGGCTTCGGTCGCACCGAGTCCGGCCGATTTGAAGATCTCGGGGGCGTAGTAGAGTACAACGTTGATTCCCGTGACCTGCTGCAGGACCGCCAGCACGATGCCTATCGTGAGGGCAAGGCGCATGCCGGGCTTGAACAGGAGCGCAAAGGACGGGTCCTCGTGCTTGATGGCGTCCTCGATCTCGGCCGCTTCCCGCCGCGCGTGCTCGGGTCCGTCCACGAGGGTCAATATGCGAAGCGCTTCGTCGCGCCGGCCTCGCTTCATAAGCCAGCGCGGGCTTTCCGGGACGAGAAACAGCAGCCCGAAGAAGAGCACCGAGGGCAGCGTCGCGGACCCGAACATCCACCGCCAGCCCAGGGCGACGTTCCACGCCTCGCCGCCGATGGAATCGCCCGCGCTGGCGACGCAGGCGTTCACGAAGTAGACGAGCAGCATGCCGGAGACAATCGCTAACTGGTTCAGCGACACCAGGCGGCCGCGCATTCGCGCTGGGGATATCTCTGAGATGTAGAGGGGGGACAGCATCGACGCGGACCCGATGCCGAAGCCGCCCACGATGCGGGCGATGCTGAATTCGGTCAGGTCGCGCGCGAGGGCGGAGCCGATCGACGAAACCGCAAACAGCACGGCCGAGAGGAGTAACGCCCGCTTGCGGCCGGCGCGGTCGCTCAGCACGCCGGCGAAACTCGCGCCCACGATACATCCGATTAGCGCGCTCGATGCCGCCCAACCCTCGAGGCGGGCGTCGAGACTGAAGTGTTTCGTGAGAAACCCGATGGCGCCGGATATCACCGCCGTGTCGTAGCCGAAGAGCAAGCCGCCCAACGCCGCGACCAGGGTTGTCAGCACCACGTATCGTACCCCGGTTTGGTTATTCACCGCGCGAATCTTTCGCTCATTTCCACCCCCGTTCCTCTTGTCTACCCAATCTGCCCTGTGTCAATTGCACACTATGCGCCCCGAATGATCGAGGTTACTTTGCGGTTCCACTCGACGTCGGCCCAGAGCCGCGGGAATTGCGGATGCGTGAAATTGGACGTGCAGTTGAAGGTGTAGCCGTTCTCGATGCCCAGCCGGGCGCAGAGTTCCGCCGCTTCCTTGATGATGTCCCAGTCCAGCGCCGGATGGTCCAGCCAGTTGATGATCCCCCAGCCCTCGGTGTTGCCGTAGGGGATGCCGAGTTCCCGTCCCTTCTTCGCAACGCTCTGCATGAATTCGCTCATCCAGACCACCAGCGCATCCTTGTTGGCAGTCCAGTTGGCCTTGAGCGCCGCGTTTACCTCGGGAAACTTCCGATCGTTGTCGGCCAAATTGTGAATGTTCTCCCAATAGCCGGTGTTCTGACCGAGCGTCCCGTTCAACACGAACCAGTTGTGCACATCGAGCGCGCTCGTGCAGGAAAAGTCGAGGTTCTGCCACGGCACGCCGTCGTTGCACGTCTGGGAGGCGAAGAAGTTCAATCCCGGCCAGTTGCCGCGAAGACGGGCGATCGCATCGCACAGAAACGTCCGGTAGAACGCCTGTTGCATGCCGTTGTAGTGGCCCATGTCCTTGTCCCACTGATGGGCCTGGCGTTCGCGTTGCTCCGCGTCCGGGATGGCGTTGAGATCTTTTTCTCGAATCGCCTTGAGTTCCTTCTCGAGCCACGAGAATCCGTGGAACAGCGGGTATTCATTGAGGAGATCGACGTAGAACACGTTGTCGAGCAAGCCGTGCCCGTCGAGGAACGACAGGGTCTCGTTCCAGACGCGGACAAGCCCGTCCAATCCCTCGACTTTCTCGACACCCGGCCCGGAGAACCACGTGGAGAAGCCCACGTGAATGCCGCGCTCCGTGCATTTCGGCAGGAATTCGAGCAGCGCCTCCCGGGGCCGAACACTAACCGAGTACTGGTGGCCCCACATGGCCGGCTTCCAGTCGTTCTTGCCGAAATAATACTCCTCGACCACCTTGCCGTCGGGATCCGCCGCCACCAGCGCCGGGAAGGCATCGATGCGAACCGCATTGTAGCCGCGCGCGACCAATTCGTCGAGCGTCTTCGACCAGTCCGCGAATTCGCCCGCCGGGTGGTGCCGCAACAACCAACTGAAGTCCCACATCGCGATGGCCACGGGATCCTTCACCTGCGTGACCGAGGGCAATGCCTGCGCCTTCGCAGCCGTTTGCGCAAGGCCCCGCTCGTTCGCCAGCACCAACCCGGCCGCCGCGCCGGAAACCTTCAGGAAATCCCGCCTGTCCATATCCCGTTCTCCCCGATTGCCCGACCGCTGAAATCCTACCGACCATAGTACCCGATTACCACCCCCTGTGCCGCACATCGTGGCTTGGCCGTCTCGCCCAAGATGGATGAATTGAATCTTGGGCGAGACGCCCAAGCCACGCTTTGTGTTATGACCCTTGCCAAAAGGCCGTGGGCCCGCTACCCTGAGCGTGGAGGAAACGCGCCATGCTCATGAGATCGCTTTCGGTCATCCTGCTCTGCCTGGGGTGTGCCGTATCGGTCGCGGAGGACTATACGTTTCTCTGGTGGGCCGACGGTTGGCGCGGGCGGGCGGTGGAATGGCACAAGACGCTTAACATCCAGACCAACTCCTACGGCGCGGCGATGGATGTGGAGAAGGCTGCCCTCATTCACCTCGGCCTGATCGCGAACCCAAAACCCTACGCGTTGGCCGTTTCGGAATCGAACGACGCGGTCAACGCGCTGCCGCCGGCCGACCTTCGCTTGTCGGTGGTGGTGAGCGGGACAACATACCGTTGCGTGGGGGCCGCGGGAAACCAGGAGGACGAGGCGAACTTTCCGGTGCGCATCATCGAAAGCGGACGGATGGTGCAGCGGGCCGACATCCTGAATCTCACGCTGAAGAACGACCGGGGGCAAGTGCTGGAGGGGGACGCGCGCCTGGAATTGGTTGCCGATCCGCGGCAACTGCACCTGATCCTTGAGTTTGCCCCCAAGAGCGAACTGGACCACGTAGACATCGAGATCGCTCTGGCGCATGACGGCAAGCTCGTGGCCGGAGAAAGCTACTTCGATCGAATGACCGCGGGCCATCGGGGCGTGGCAGGCGTGGCGTGGCCGCCGGACGCATCCGAGGATTCGCCGGATGCCGTGACCGTTGCCGCGAACGATAAGGACAGCGGGGCGCCGCTTCCCGTGCAACGGGACGCGTTGCGGGGCTGGCACTACGTGGACCTGCCGGAGCGGCAGTGGAACATGGCCGAGGAACTGGACCGTCTTGATCGCTTTCCGCTGCGCGTGACCAATACGAGCGACAAAACGGAAACCCGCATGCTGCTGTTCGCATTCGACGGCGCCGCTTTCCAGGGTGTAACGGGCCTGTGTCCGATGCTGCGGGATGCGCAGGGAAATCCCAGCGGCATCCCGGTCCAGATCTCGAAGAACTGGCACAACAACCCGGAACGGCATTTCTCGAACGAGGGCCCCTGGTTTCACGCGTACGCGGAGGTGACGGTGGAAGCCGGGAAGACCTGGGACGGCGAGCTGGCGATCGCGTACGCGCGCTGGGGCGGCGTGCCCGCGGCCTCTCATGCCCAACTGTGCCTCGTGGGCTGGGGCACCAACCAGCTTTGGGACCAGGCGGCGATCGGCAGTTTTGGCGAGTCCATCACCTACGACCCGGACGTCTGCCTGAACCGCTCCATGATCGACGACGTGCGTCCGCTCATGGTCACGGGAATGAGCGACGGCCGCTGGGAATGGACCAATAACGTGGGCGGCGGCGATTTCCTGGTCTACATGAACCCGGACGGCAAGAGGCAGTTCCTCACGCGCATGCGCACCGCCTACCTGTCGCAAGGCCCGAACCTGACGGACGTGATCTACGCCGGGGTCACGGCGGACGGCAGGATCGCCGCGCGTATCGAGGTTTCCACGCCGCGCTGCGACGACGTCAACCGCGCGTATCACCGCCTGCGCTACGACGTCCTCGAAGACACCCCGTTCTCGCGTCTCGCGTTCTACCAGCTCGGCGCGGACAACTACAACGACCATGCGTTCTCGACGCTGGCACGCGGCAACGCGGACGGCCTCGTCGAGGAGTGGCAAACCGAGCGTGGCGGCAAGAAATACCTGCGTGCGGCAATGGAATGTCCCGGCCGCGCCCCCTGGTTTTCCCTGCACGGAGGCGAGCGAAATGAGCAGCATGCCAAGGGCGCATGGGCGAACCGCGGCCTCGTGATCCGCTCGTGGAAGGCCCGGCTGGGCGGACAGGAGGTCGTGGTTCCGTTCGCGGCCGTCTACGGCACGCGCAACGGGGTTCCAAGCGCCAACGTCGAGCTTGCCCCGCCGCCCGGACTCACGGAGTTGAAGAAAGGCGATTACGTGGAGGCGGAAGTCGA
>JAVEWL010000460.1:0-4946 GCA_034004565.1 FCB group bacterium
CAGGCCACCCCACCTGCTGTGCCACCTCCGAAATGGCCGTCTTGGTCGTTAACAGCAGTGTTGCGGCGCGTTCCGCCCGGCAGTGCGCGAGGTACGCCATCGGCGAAAGCCCCGTATACGCCTTGAACAGGCGAACCACGTACGACTTTTCCACCCCGAGCGCCGTGGCCAGGTCCGTCAGGGTCCAGTCGCGCGTCAAATCTTCCTTAAGAAGCCGCATGCCTTCGATCACCACGTGGTGCACGCGCACCGGCCGCTTCTTCTCCGGAAGGTGAAGCTCCGGCAATGCCCAGCGCGCCACTTCACCCAGAAACAGCAGGAAGTATCCCACCAGTGCCGTGCGGGCGTGCGCCGCCTGAGCGTCCTGATTCGCTTCAATCCCCTCGAGAAAGCGAATGCAGTCCTTGCGCGCCTCCACGGGAATATGAAGCGAAATGACGCCCTTCCTGTCCAGCGAGCGAGGGCCTACCCGGAAGAAATAATTCAGCGCGGGATCCTCGAGCACCCACGACAACTCACGCTGCAGCAGGCGCGGCTCGAAATAGCACACGTACGCATGCAGGTTCGCGCAGTCCGAAAAGGCATGCCACATCGAAGGCCGCAACACAAACACATCGCCCGGCCGCACATCGTCGATGCCGTAAATGGTCTGGTGTTTGCCCTTGCCCCGAAGAATAGCCACCATGATCATCTCTTCATGGTCATGCGGAGCAAACTCCCCCTTCACTACCAGGCGTGCGGCTGTGATGCGAGCGTTGCTCGGGGACAAAATCTCCCCGCGAATGTTCTGCGAATTAACCGGAGGTGGTGTCATGTCCGTATCTTCCCTTACCTTCCAGCGCATTGTCAACCAACCCCCTCTTTTGGTTCAAGACAAATTGGAGATGGGCCGGCAAGGGCGGAAAAGCGGGTGCCCCTCTGGATTTCTTCCACTCCCAGCCGGTACCCTGTGAAGGTTTCCGCCTCCTGCGCTCGGAGTCCGCTATGGTGCGGACCGCGACCGGAATGCGGCCGAAGGAGCAGTAGCGGAATATGAGGCGAGCGGGTTCGCGAAGGAATTTCGGATCATGAGCATGGATGTTTTGCCTGGAGCGCGGCGGATGGGGTGCGGTGTGCTGTTGATGGCGCTTGTTTGCCTCCCTGCTTATGGCAAAGGCGTGGCTCCCATATCGCCGCACCCGGAAAACCCACACTACTTTCTTTGGCAAGAAAAGCCGACGGTCCTCGTCACATCGGCCGAGCACTATGGCGCCCTGCTTAATCTGGATTTTGACTATGTTGCCTATTTCAAGGAACTCGAGCGGAATGGACTGAATCTCACAAGAACGTTTTCCGGCACGTATCGCGAGCTGCCTCATAGTTTTGGCATTACGGACAACACCCTCGGGCCCAAGCCTTCCCGTTATCTGACGCCCTGGGCCCGAAGCGAGCAACCCGGGTACGCGGACGGTGGAAACAAATTCGACCTGAGCCAATGGAACCCGGAGTACTTTGAGCGCTTGAAGAAGTACTTCCAGGAAGCGGCGCGCCGTGGTGTCGTCGTGGAATTCACGCTCTTCTGCACCCTTTACGATGACGACTTGTGGAAGGTGTGTCCCATGAACGCCGAGAGCAATGTCAACAATATCGGCGCGTGTCCCAGGCAGGAGGTGCTGTCGTTGCGCCACGACGACCTCACCGCCGTACAGACCGCGCTAGTCAGGAAGTTGGCACAGGAACTGAAGGACTTCGACAACCTCATCTACGAAGTCTGCAACGAACCGTACATGGGTGAAGGCGTGACGGACGAGTGGCAACATCGGATCGTGGATACGCTGGTCGACGAAGAGAAGAAGCTCGGCGTGCGGCATCTCATCTCCATGAATATCGCCAATGGGCGTGCCAAGGTAGAGAACCCGCAACCCGAGGTAGCCGTCCTGAATTTCCATTATTGCTACCCTCCCGATACTGTGGCGCTGAATTACCACCTGAACAGAGTCATCGGGGAAAACGAGACCGGATTCCGTGGAAGGGACGACGTCCTCTACAGAACCGAGGGCTGGGACTTCATGCTGGCCGGGGGTGCTCTGTTTAACCATCTCGACTGGTCGTTCACCCCCGCTCATCCCGCGGGCGACTTGACCGATTACGCTTCGCCCGGCGGAGGCAGCCCGGAACTTCGCAAACAGATGGGTATTCTGAAGCGATTCCTCGAAGGCCACGATTTTATCCGCATGCAACCGGCGGCATCGCTTGTAACCGAAATCTCGCCTGCATTCTCCGTCCAGGCGCTTGCGGAACCGGACAAGGCGTATGCGATATATGTCCACGTGTCGAAACTGGACAAAGGTGACAAAGGTGATACCAGGACCACTCTGGCTGTCGAGTTAGCCGAGGGACACTACACGCTCGAATGGGTTAACCCTTTGACAGGCCAAGTTACTTCGCTCGATCCCGTCGATCATAAAGGGGGCGTGCTCCGGTTGGACACTCCGATATTTGTAAACGATATAGCGCTTTCGATTCGACGTCTCTGAGTGCGTCTCCATACTCCAAACAGGGAAGCGGCGCGAGATCCGCCTTGCCAATTTCCGCAAAGTGCGGTATCGTACTAGTAGGGTCCTTCCGGCTAGGGAAAGGAGGTCGCCCATGTTTCGGTACACGCGGATTCTCATCCCCACCGACTTCACCTACTGCAGTTTCTACGCCATGAAATATGCCGTCGCCCTGGCAAAGCGCTACACGGCAAAACTCGACCTCGTCCATTGTGTCTCCACCGCTCCCTTCATGCCCTGGGCCAGCACGAGCTACTGGATGTGGTCGGAAGGTCTGTGCGCCCAGGAAGCGTGCATGTGCGAGCGTGCCGGAGCCCGCCTGCGCCATCTCGGACGCATGATTGCCTCTGAAGGTATCGACGTCGAATGCCGCGTGATCCGCGGCGTTCCCGGCGAGCAAATCGTCGGCACGGCGCGCGAACTGAAGTCGGAACTTGTCGTGGTGGGCACTCACGGACGGGTTGGCGTCGAGCACGCCCTGTTCGGCAGTGTGGCCGAGGAAGTCGCCCGCCACGCCCCGGCGCCCGTGCTGACCATCAAGCATCCGGAGCACGAATTCATCGAGTTCCGGGGCGGAAACGTGCTGCTGCGCCGGGTCCTCTATCCCACCGACTTCTCCGAGTACTCGCTTTCCACGTTGCCGTATGCGGGGTCCTTGTGCCGCGAGTTCGAGGCCACGCTAATCCTGCAGCATGTCGTCGAGCCGGTAGTGTTCGGCGGCGAATACCTGCCGGAAGCCGTTATCCCCGCCATGGACGACCCCGAATACGATGGACGCAAACGCCTCGAGCGGATTGCGGACGAGCTGACCGGAGTCAAGGTTGAGATGTGCCAGTCCAGCGGCGTTCCCAGCCATGAGATTGTGCGGATCGCGCACGATATCGGCGCCGACCTCGTGGTGATCCCGACGCACGGCAGGTCCGGTGTTGCGCGAATGCTGTTTGGCGGCGTCGCGAGAAAGGTGTTGCGCTACTGCCGATGCCCGGTCATGACGGTGAGGCCGGAAATGGTTCCAGTTCGGCAGCAAAACGCCTCCGATGCAGACGAAGCGCACCTGTATTACGGTGCCGGCGTATAGACCGTAAAGTGGACGAGGTCCACGATCGTACTACCGAAGCCCGGCGAAGCGCGCGAAGAAATCCGGGAAGGTTTTTGACACGCAGCCCGGGTCGTTGATGACGACTCCGGGCAGGCGAAGTCCCGCGAGGGCGAAACTCATCGCCATGCGATGGTCGTCGTATGTGTCTATAGTGGCGGCGCGCGTGTTTCCGGGATGAATATCCAACCCGTCGTCGTGCTCGTCCACCGACGCTCCGAGCTTGCGCAGTTCCGTGGCGGTCGCATGAATGCGATCCGTTTCCTTGATGCGAAGGTTGGCCACATTGCGAATCCGCGTGGGACCCTCGGCAAACAGCGCCGTCACCGCGAGCGTCTGCGCCATGTCCGGCATCGCGTTCAGATCCACGTCAATCCCGCGCAAACGACCCTCCGACGCGACCTCGATCCAATCCGGCCCTTCCTCCACGCGGCACCCCATGTCCCTCAGCACGAAAGCAAAGCGCGCGTCCCCCTGGTGGGATTTCGAGCTCAGGTTCAGCACGCGCACCTTCCCCCCCGCCACCGCCGCCGCCGCGAGAAAATACGACGCCCCCGAAGCATCGGCCTCGATCGAGAACGTGCCGGGACGATAGTCCTGCCCGGCCCGCACATGGAAGGCGGTGTAGCGGTCGTGCGTTGCGGTAACCCCGCGTTCCGCCATCATCGCCAAGGTAAGATCGACATAGGGCTTCGAAACCAGTTCGCCTTCAATCTCGATCGTCACATCCCGGGTGGCCCGTGGCGCCACCAGGAGCAGTCCCGTCAGGTATTGACTGCTCGCGCTTCCCCTGACGGACGTTTTGCCGCCGAACCGGCCGGTCCCGCGAATAGTAATGGGCGGGCACCCCGTTGGGGCCTCCGCATCCACGCCCCAGGCGCGCAAGGCCTCGACAAGATCAACGATGGGCCGCTCCCGCATGCGCGCCATGCCGTCAAAGGTGATCTCGCCGTACGCCGTCGCGCAGGCCGCCGCCAGGAAGCGCATCGCCGTGCCCGAGTTCCCCACATACAGCGGTTTCTCGGGCCGGTCGAACGCTTTCCCTTCCACCGTGACGCGGGAAGGTTCCTTCGTCGCGGAAACGCCGAGGGCCCGCAGACCGCCCAGCATGTAATCGCTATCGTCGCAGTCGGCGGGATCGAGGAGACGCGTGACGCCGTCCGTCAACGCCGCCATTACCAGCGCGCGCGCCGTGCAGCTCTTCGAGCCCGGGACGGTCACGGTGCTGTTCAGGTTGGAGTTCGGTTCTAGTGAGATGGATGCTGTCACTTCGGTCCTATCTCGACGGGCGGTCCAACGCCCGCGCCCAATTGCTC
>JAVEWL010000461.1:0-4941 GCA_034004565.1 FCB group bacterium
CACGAACGCGCATATCTGGTAAATGACCACCGGAAGCGAGAAGAACAGTCCCGCGTAAATCGCCACCTGAATCAGTACCCAGATGGGCTCGATCGGATTGAGCGCCGTCCACTTGACGTCCGCCGGTCCGGGTGCTTCTACGCCCGGCGTAAGGGGGGCCGGAGGCGTTGCGGGCGTGGTGACGGCTGTGGTGACGGGCGCACCCGCGGCCACCGCGTTCAACGGGCGCCGAATCAGCTCGAACAATTCCTTGGAAAAGAAGAAGCACACGCCGCAACTGATCAGAATGACCACCACGGACACGATGAGACGCCGCCGCAGCTCGGCCAGATGCTCCGTAAACGTCATGCGTGCTTCTTCAGTGCTCAAGAGGATACTACCTTCTCTCCGCCACCGCGTTCGCGCCGTCGAACCGGCAATGGGCCGTTACGGGGCATGTGGCGGTCCATCGTTGGATCGTACCTTTCATGTCGGGTGGATGCAAGCGCGGTGCGGGAAGCGAAACATGCCGCACGGCGCACCGAAGCTTCAACGCGCCGCGCGGCATTGGATAAGCCTGTGTCGGGTACGGGTCGAAATTACCGTCGGCCTCTAGAGCACGCCCGAGGGCCGGCCGTCGGGGACGTCGCTGCCCGTTGTGGCGGCCTGCGGAATGAACCGCGCCGCTTCGGGCGACGAAATGGTCCGGCCCACTTCTTCCTCGTAGGCCGCAAGGTTGCCGGTCTGCACCAGTTCCTTGAGGGCCTTGCCGGGCTTGAAGGTCGCCACCCGCTTCTGATGTATGGGGACTTCCTGACCCGTACGAGGATTGCGCCCCATGCGAGCGTCCCGTGTCTTGACCTCGAACACGCCGAAGTTGCGGATCTCAAGCCGCTCGCCTTCGGCCAAGGATTCGACGATTGCATCCAGTGTCGCTTGAACGACATCGGCCACTTCGTTCTGCGTGAAGCCAAGCCGTTCCGCCACGTCGATGACTAATTCCCGCTTCGTCACGCGCCCACTCCTTCTAACAACGCCTCGGAAAATCCGGAACGCTTCCCCGCTACTTTCCCATCACGAGTTCTTGAAACGACTTCACGTACGTATCCCGGATGGGATTTGGAAACGAGAATATGCCGACGACGATAACCACGAGCACTACCACGATAATGAGCTTCTTCTTGGCCCCGTCGGACATGCCCGCCTTGGTCGTCTGGCCTTCCATGAGAACCATTTCGCCGGCTTCGGCACGCGCCTTCTTGTCTTCGATCACGCCCAGGGTCTCGTTGATCGAGATAAACGCCCGGTGCCATTCGCTCTGGAGTTTTTTCACCGCCACTTCGGATTGTGAATAGATCGATTCGAGGTTCGTGGCGCCCGAAACGATGTTCATCGTGTTGCCGTCGATGGTGTAGTCGCTCTTGAGATATTCCCGCAGGACCTTGTGCTCGCGCGCGAGTTTGCTCTTGATCTTCAGGAATTCGTTTTCGAGCTGCGCCTTGTTGACGCCGGGGCTGGGATACGCGCTCAGAATCTGGTTAAACAGGAGCCAATCGTTCATGAACTCCCGGCATAACCCCACGCTGCGCTCAAGTGTATCGATGATCTTCTGCTGTTTTTTACTGCGTCCCATTTGGTCCGCCTCTCTCCCGTTGTCCGTGAGACCCCACGAATGGGCTTAATCTAGCACACCTTTTGGGCAAAGTCAATAAAGCACAAAGCGTAAGTCATAGCACCCAAAGTGGTTATAAATGCGGTAACCGGGTTCAAACCTGCGAATTTCCATGAGAGCGGCGCGAAGAGACCTTCGGGCACCCCGCCCGCGCATGGAGACTTGCCCGGTGATGTTCAAAAATGAGGCGCCCCCAATTCCGCGAACGCGAGTATAGGGGGCGTCTGAGATTCATTGCCGTTTTGCCGGTTCAGCGCTTCCCACGGAAGCGGCGGACGGCAAACCCCGCCAAGCCGAAGCCAAGCAACGCAACCGCCGCCCGTTCCGCCAAGAAGCCGCCCCCGTAGCTCCCCTTGGAAAGGGGAGTTCTTGGTTGGACGATGACTCCCCTTGGAAAGGGGAGCTACGGGGGCGGCTTCTTGGCGGAAATACCGGATGAACCAACAGGTTTGAGGGTGGCAGGTCCGGAGGGTTGTTCGGGGGGCCTTCTCTGCCTGAAGGTGGCCCCCAGGAGTTGCGGAACAAAAATGCCCCCAAGCCCTGCGATCGCGCAGGACTTGGGGGCGTGACAATAGCGATGCGAGGGACTATTTGCAGGCCGGGGAACAGACCGTCATGAAGTTCCGGATCATGCGTTTGCCGTGCTCGGTGAGGATGCTTTCGGGATGGAACTGTACGCCAAAGATGGGGTACTCCTTGTGCGCGACGGCCATGATCTCGCCCATGTCGGCGGTCTCGGCGGTGATGTCCAGGCAGTCCGGGCAGGTCTCGCGCTTGATGATGAGCGAGTGGTAGCGGATCGCCGTGAAGGGCGAGGGCACGCCTTCAAAAAACGCGTTGTCCGTGTGCTTCATCTCGCTCGTCTTGCCGTGCATGATGCGGCTCGCACGGATGACGTCGCCGCCGAACGCGTCGCCAATGGCCTGGTGGCCCAGGCACACCCCCAGCAGCGGGATCTCCGGCCCGAGCTGCTTGATGACGTCGATCGAGATGCCCGCCTCGCGCGGCGTGCAGGGGCCCGGCGAGATCACGAGGCGATCCGGCTTCAGCGCGCGGATGCTCGCAACGTCGATGGCATCGTTGCGGAAGACGCGGATGTCGCTTTCCAGCTCGCCGAAATACTGCACGAGGTTGTAGGTAAACGAATCGTAGTTGTCGATGAGCACAAGCATTATTCGAGTCCCTTCTCGGCAAAGTCCGCCGCGCGCAGCAGCGCCCTGGCCTTGTTCATCGTCTCTTCGTACTCGCGCTCGGGGTCGCTGTCGTACACGACGCCCGCGCCCGCCTGCACGTACGCGACGTTGTCCTTGATGACCATCGTGCGGATGACGATGCAGGTGTCCATGTCGCCCGAGAAGCTGATGTAGCCGCAGGCGCCGGCATACGGCCCACGCCGCACCGGCTCCAATTCATCAATGATCGACATCGCGCGAATCTTCGGCGCGCCGCTCACCGTGCCGGCCGGGAAGGTCGCCTTGAGTGCGGAGTAGGCGTCCTGGTTCGCGAGCAGGTCACCCTCCACCTCGCTCACGATGTGCATCACGTGCGAGTAGCGCTCGACGGTCATCAGGCGCGACGGCTTCACCGTGCCCGGCTTGCTCACGCGCCCCACGTCGTTGCGCCCGAGATCGACGAGCATGATGTGCTCGGCGCGCTCCTTCTCGTCGGCCAGCAGATCCTTCTCGAGGGCGGCATCGTCGCCGGGGGTAAGGCCGCGCGGACGCGTGCCCGCAATCGGGCGCACCATGCAGGTGCCGTGCTGCACCTGCGTCATCACCTCCGGACTGCAACCCACGAGCGTGACGTCGGGATATTGCACCAGGGTCATGTAGGGCGAGGGGTTGATGCAACGCAGCGCGCGGTAGAGGTTGATCGGGCTCGCGTAGATCGGGCGCTCCAGCCGTTGCGACAGCACCACCTGGAAGATATCGCCCGCGCGGATGTACTCCTTCGCCTTCTCGACCGCCTCGCAGAATTCCGCTTTCGTCAGGCTCGATTTGATCTGCGAATCGTCCGGCTCCGACTCCGCGTGCACGCGCTCCGTGGTCACCACGAGCGGCTTGCGCAGCATGTTTTCCAACTCGTCGATCTTGCGGATGGCCTCGTTGTAGGCCGCGTCCGCCTCGCCGCGCACGTGCGCGTTCGACACGATCTTGAGGCGGTTGTTTACATGGTCGAAGATGAGGATCGTGTCCGTGACCATGAAATACAGGTCCGGCAGATCCAGCGTGTCGGGGTTGTTGTCGGGCAGCTTCTCGAAGAAGCGGACCTGGTCGTACGACATGTACCCCACCGCTCCGCCGTGAAACGCGGGCATGCCCTCGACCTCGACCGCCTTGTAGTCCGCCATCAACCGGCGCAACTCGCCAAGCGGATCGTCTGACTCGTACGTGCTCGGCCGGCCCTCACGCGTCAGCGTGATCTTCTTTCCCTTCGACTGAAACACCAGCGAGGGCCGCGCGCCCAGGAACGAATAACGGCCAATCTTGTCCGCGCGCTCCACGCTCTCGAGCAGGAACGAGTACTGCTGCCCGCGCGCAATCTTCATATAGGCCGTAACGGGCGTCTCAAGGTCCGCCAGGATCTCGCGGTATACGGGCACCAGCGCGCCCGGCTTCGCCAGCGTACGGAAGTCTTCCAACGAAGGACGTATCATGGTTCGAGTCCCTTATATCATTTTGTGGCGACGCCGTCCCCGGCGAGATGCACCACGCCTTGACCATCAACCTTGCGATAGAAACAACTCGTCTCGTTCGTGTGGCAGGTGGGGCCGACGGGATTGCACTTGACGAGCAGCGCATCCCCGTCGCAGTCGATCCGGATTTCCTGAATGTTCAGGAAGTGGCCGGACGACTCGCCCTTAAGCCACAGCTTCTGGCGTGACCTTGACCAAAAGCACGCCTTGTGTTCCCGCAAGGTGATGTCGAGGGACTCCTGATTCATGTACCCCACCATGAGCACCTGACCAGTTTCCGCGTCCTGGATGACCGCCGCAACAAGGCCCTTTTCATCGAATTTAACGAGATCTGACAGGTTCATGGATCACGCCCTCATAAAGGAAACAGCCCAAAATACAAAGGGACACAAAAGAACGAAGAAATCAGCAGAGGGAAAAAGACAAGACTAGTGACGCCATCGACCGGGATGTCGGTGGATGTAAGGCATCACGTCGGCTCCCTTCTTGTCCTTCTCTATGGGCGGCGACGACCGCCGCCCGGCATGTGGTGCGATACGTTACAGGGTAACGTGCGGCAAGGATCGCACAGGTACCCCATGTTTTTCAAGAAAAT
>JAVEWL010000462.1:0-4935 GCA_034004565.1 FCB group bacterium
TCTGAAGGGAGCTTTCGAGTTTTCACCTTACCCCTTAAGCACCCCCAAACAAGTTTGGAGGTGGCATGTCTTTTGGGGCGTTTGGGATGAACATGTCCGGGTGTGCCTTTGGGCCCGAGAATGCCCGGGTCCACGATCGCCGATCAACTTGGTGCTTGGGGCTTGCGGGCTTAATGCGCTATCCTAGAGCAATGGAATTCCCGCTGGCTCAACGCGAACTGACGCAGGCCGGCCGCGACCGTCGCACGTATATTCTGCGCACGGTCCTGGCGGGCGGCGCGGTCGTGTTCCTGCTGCTGACCTGGCTATCCCGCTCCTTCCTCATCATGGCCACCGGCCCTTCCACGGGCAATCTGATGGGCGGCGCGGAGGTGATGGGGCAATCGCTCGCCATGACGGCTCAAGGCATCCAGTTGGCCGCGGCATTCCTCGTGGCGCCCATCGTGAGCGCGGGGCTCATCTGCACCGAACGCCAGGAAGGTACTCTCGGCCTGTTGCTCATGGCCGACCTGTCGGGCCGCGACGTCTTCCTGGCCAAGTTCCTGCGCGCGTTTCTTTTCACGGAACTCCTGCTCATCAGCATGTTGCCGTTCGCGTCGTTCGCGGCGCTGCTCGGCGGCGTTTCCATTCCCGAAGTGGCCGCGCGGCTCCTCGCGCTGACCTTCTACACCGCCGCGGTCTGCGCCGTGGGCCTGCTTTTCTCCGCCCTGTCGAGACGCCCGGCCACGGCCTTCTTCTGTACGCTGCTTTTCACCCTGGCGTGGCTCTACGGAACTCACCTGCTCGACGCGTACGCGCTGCCCGCGCTGGGTCTCGACGCCTATCGGTTCGGCGTGCTTGCCTTGTACGCAAGCTACCTTACGTTTGATGACCTGCGGTACATGGTCCTGCCGCAGTCCCTGCTTGCGGTGGTTATCGCCGTATTCGCGGCCCTGCTGACCATACGCATTCTCCCCGGGCTGGTGAGTCCTGGCTCCGCGCCCGTGCGCAAGCGGCGGTCGACCACACGCGGCCTTCGGCGCCGCTTCTTCTTCAATCCCGCCGCGCAGATCGTTGCCTCCGGTTCCGGCGGGTTCATTTCGGGTCTTCGGCCGGGTCCCGTGCGGGCGCTCGTCTTCATCGTCGTCGCGCTGCTCTCGGGCATTCCCACCTGCCTCGGAGGCCTTCTTGTGGATGCCCTGATGTTCTACGACATCCTCTCGTCGCTCCACGCGGCCCGGCGCGACGGCAGCCTCGACGAACTGGTCCTGACGCCGCTGTCCGAGCGCGATCTCGCGCGCGCCATCTTTCGCGCCAGCTTGCGGTCCGCGCTGTTCTTCGGCGCCGCGGGCGCGGTCTTCGCGCTGGGATCCCAGGCGGTGCAACTTTTCCTGAACACGACTTTTTGGGCGACGGTCACCCCCAACTCCGTGGTTAGCCTCAGCGACTTCCGCGCCGAGCACCTGTTCGGCATTGCGCTTACCGTCGTCAACGCGGTCTTAAAGATCCTGCTGCCGCTGGGCTCGGTGATCATGGGTGCCGCAATAGCCTCGTACATCGGTGTCCAGCGCGGCGGCGCCGCCCGTCACACGGCCACATGCCTTGCGATTTCCGTCTTCCTCGTGGGGTTTCTTACGTTCGCCTATTATTTCATTTTTGTAAGCTTGATGACCGCAGGTCAGATAGCAAACCTTCCCGTGCTATGGGAATCCTATGCTGGGGAGCTTGGGCAACTGGCGGCCAGCGTGCTGAACCTCGGTGTTTACGCCCTGTTAACGTTCGCCTTCTTCTCCATGCTGGCCTCCAGCGTGCGCGGCCATCTCATTGCACAGCCCGAGATCTATATCGCGGTTGCCCGCCCTATGCCGCCCGTGGAGAGGGTAGAGCGTTGATGAGTTGATTGGGGCTACCGCAGGGCTCACGCGGGACGGCCTTCTACCCACTCGGGACAGGCTCGACACGCAGGTTATTGCGAACCTGCCGGACGCCGTTGATGTCGTTGGCGCTTTCCTCGGCGAGCACCCGCTCCGTTTCGTCTTGAACCGTGCCGCTCAAGGTCGCCACGCCGCTGTTCACCTCGACGTCGATGTCCTCGAGATTGACGTTTCGATTCAGCGCCAGGTCGATTTCAATCCGCTTCTCCATCCATTCGTCGTCGAGGGTTTCACCGATTTCCTGGCGCCCCGACCCTTGCTTGGGGTCGGCGGTTTTCGCGGGCGCGCGCACGTGCACCTTATTGACGATCTTTCGCACCCCGCGCGTGTGCCGGGCGATGTTCTCGATGCGCGTCTTTTGCTCCTCCGTCGAGACTTCCCCGGAGAGCGTGACCACTCCTCCGTGTGTCGTTACGTGCACCCCCGAGGGATCCACGTCCTTCACCCCGTTCAGCCGCGTCAGGACCGAGGCCGTCACGGTGGCATCGTTCACCTGCATCGACCACTGGTCGGCTTTTGTCTCGGGCAGCGGACCGGAGGCCACCTCGATGCGGTTTACGACCTGCTTTACGCCGGAGACGGACTTCGCGATGCTCTCCGCGAGGTCCTTTTGCACCTGCGTCCGCACGGCGCCCTCGAGCGTCACGGTGCCGTCCTTGGCGCTGCTCTTGATTTCGAAGGGGTTCAGGTGCTCGTTAAACAAGAAGACCGTTTCGAGCTTAGCGGCGACCGTGGCGTCCCGCACCGCGTCGGCGCGGGCCACGAAACCGCACATCAGAAGGGCCAGAAGCACTGACGCCATCTTCCGGTATCGTCTCATCGCCGTATCCTCCAGGGGCGTCGTGGACGGGAGTTACCGCAATGCAATGGCCGCCAGAACGGCGGCCTGAATATCCATGGAGTCCACGCGCCCGTCCCTGTTAACGTCGCAGCCGTCGCCGGGACCGCCCAATACCGCATTGATCACCAACTGCAGGTCGATGGCATTGGTCTCGCCATCGCGGTTGGCATCGAGGTCAACCTGGGGCGCCGGAGACACCTCCACAAATGTAAATGCATTTTCCAGGGCCGCTCCGCCACCCCAGGCATTCGTCAGCGTGGCCGCCACCGGACCCGGCAGGTGGAGCGGGGTCAAACACCGAAGTTCAGTATCGCTCATAACCTCGATTTGCGCAACCGGCGCGCCACCGAGGAATACCGAGAGGTCGCCCGCGCCGGCAAAACCGCGGCCCTTGATAACGACCTCCTCCCCGCCTATGGCGTAACCGCTCGAGGGACTCAAACCCGTGATCAGCACTTCCGGGCCGACGGCAAAGAAGGCGTCGCTCGTGTCGAGACGAACGGTCCGGGAGGCGGGCGTGATGGCAACGGCATAGTCGGACGCGTACGGCAGGTTCGCCGGGACTCGCCACCGAAACGACTGAGAAGTATTGGTGTCCTCGGCAATCGTTGTCACGGGCGTGCCGTTTCGCAGAAGATCGATGCGCACGCTCGTATTCAACCCGGGGGTGGAAAACCATTCGATCCGGACTTCTTCGCCGGACGCCCAGTACTCGCCGCCGTTGGGCCGGACCAGCCGCACGGTGTCCCCGAGGTACGACTGAACGATGGGGAAAGTCTGATCGAATCGTCCGAAGTAGTCCGGTTCGTTTGGGTAGGCGCACGATGCGCCGCCGCCGTAAAGTTGGCCGATCAGCCGCCGGCTTTCCGCGGCGAACAGCGGACTGCCCGACGAGCCCGGCTCGGTGACGCCGAGAAACCAGCGAACGCTGTGGAATCGCGCGGACGGCAGTCCGGTTCCGTCTCCGGCATCGATGCGGCCGAAACTTATCCGCTTGTAGTCGCCCGCGGGATGATGAATACCGACGACCTCGTTGTTGTCGGGAACGCTGCCTGAGTCCCATCCGACGAAGGCAACCCCGGCGGGAACGGCGCCGCGCAGGCGCAGCAGTGTGAAATCCGGACCGGATGCATATGTGGCGCCGGCCACGTACTCGGCTCCGCCGGCGGTGCGCGGGGCGGTGCGTGGATGGGCCGCCGTGCCGCCGCATTCGGTCGTCTGGTAGAGCCAGTAGACCTCCAGCGAGTTGGCCGCCGCCTGGTCTTCCACGCAGTGGTTGGCGGTCAGGAAGTACGGAATATCCGTCTCCGGATCGCGGTCCGCCAGGAGCGTGCCGGTGCACCAGAGGTAGCCCAGCCGCCCCACCGTGCCCAGACCGCCCACGCCGTAACTGAGGTCCGCCCAGTCGCCGTGGCACGACACGTCGATGGTGCAGGTCCCCGCCGCCTTATCCCAGGACCAGTCCCCCGGGCCGGTGTAGAGATACACCGCGCGGTCGACGCTCACGTTCACCGCCGCACCGGCGGGCGCGGTGACTTCCAGCACGACGCGCTCGGAAAAGCAGGTAGCCGTCCAGGCCTCTCCATCCGGATCTATCTCGACGGTGTAGCGTTCATCGGGTTGGCCGGCGTTGTATACCATCGCCTGCGCTCCGGCGGGAAGGCGCACGCCGCCCAGATGCAATCGCTGCCCGACCGCGCCTTCCGCGAGGAATAGTGCCGCCCACACGCGCCGGCCGTGGGGCAGTTCGGCCCATTCTCCAATGCTTGCGGCGTTTTCCCGGACGTGAACCGGCGAGGCCAGGTCTTGCACGACGCCGATGCGCCGTACGCCCTTCGGAAGCCCTTCGAGACCCTCGGCGTCTTCCCTCCGCGCCTTCTCCACATCCGGCGCCGGCAGCACAACGGCCGGGAGCGATGCGGCACGCGACGCGGACGCGGGTACGGGAGGGGGCGCGGCCTTGGGCGCCGTGACCGGCATCGAGTCGGCGATTATAACTCGCCGCGCCCAGTGCTTCGGCGCAATGCCAAGCGCGCGCAACTCGCTATCGCGAACGATTCGCCCCGCCTCGTCGAAATACAGGTCCATGGCCACCGCACCCGCGCGCGGCGCTATCCGCACTCCTCGAACGATCGTCTTGGGCTCCGTGGCGACGGTCTCGTCCCACGCAACCAGTATCCG
>JAVEWL010000463.1:0-4919 GCA_034004565.1 FCB group bacterium
GGACCTTGCGCGGTATGCCGACACGAACGGGTATCACATCGACAACGAGCGGTACATGTGGCGGTGGCGCGAGTGGGTTATCGACGCGTTCAACAAGAACATGCCGTTTGACCAGTTTACGGTGGAGCAGATTGCGGGCGATCTGCTGCCGAACGCGACCAATGAGCAGCGGCTTGCGACGGGCTTTAACCGGAATCACATGATCACGTTTGAAGGCGGGATCATTCCGGAGGAATACCGGGTGCAGTATGTGGTCGATCGCGTGAACACGACGAGCACGGTGTGGATGGGCCTGACGGCGGGTTGCGCGCAGTGCCACGATCACAAGTTTGACCCGATTAAGCAGAAGGAATACTTCGGGCTGTACGCGTTCTACAACTCGGTGGCCGAGCAGGGTTCCGACGGAAACACGGGCAACGCCGCGCCGCTGATGAAGGCGCCTTCCGCGGAGCAAATGGCGAAGCTGGCGGAGTTGGACGCCAAGGTCAATAAGATGCGCGAGGAGATGCGGCGTCCGCTGCCGGAGATCGACACCGCGCAGGCGGCGTGGGAAAAGGAGCAAGGCGACGCGGCGGCGAAACGCTGGACCACGCTCGAAGCGACGGAGGTGAAGTCGTCGGGCGGCGCGACGTTCAAGGCCGTGGGCGACGGATCGTGGCTCGTCGAGGGCATGAACGCCGACAAGGACACGTACGAGATCGTCGGCACGGCGAAGGTGGCGGGGATCACGGCGATTCGGCTGGAAGCGCTTGCCGATCCGTCGTTGCCGCAGTCGGGCGCGAGCCGGAGCGATGTGGGCAACTTTGTCCTGACGGAGTTCGAGGCAGAGTACTTGCCGCTGGACAAGGACGAGCCGGTGCAGAAGCTCGTGCTGTCGGGCGCGAACGCGGATTATTCGCAGGATACGTTCGATGTGGCGAACGCGGTCGACGGGAAGGCCGAGACGGGCTGGGCGGTGTCGGGCTTCGAGAAGCGCGAGAATCGCACGGCGGTGTTTGTGCCGGCTAAGGCTTTTGGATCGGAGAATGGGATCCGGATTCGCGTTCGTTTGAAGCACGAATCGCAGTTTGCGAAGCACAACATCGGACGGTTCCGGTTGTCGGTGACGAACGAGCCGTCGATGGCGCCGGCGCAGGCGGGGCCGTGGTATTTGAACGGTCCCTTCCGAGCGGAGAACGGCGACAAGGCGTACGAGACGGCGTTCGAGCCGGAGAAGGGTGTCGACATCAACACGGCGTACGACGACGGGCGCATGAAGTGGATAGCGGCGCCGGAGTATGCCGATGGACAGGAAAACGCGCTGAAGGGCGACGTGGTTGCGACATATCTCTACCGCACCCTCACCGTTCCGACAGCACGAACGCTCACGCTGTCGCTGGGGAGCAACGATTCGATCAAGGTTTGGCTGAACGGTGTGGAGGTTCATGCGAACCCGGCGAAACGTCCGCTGAAGGCGGACGAGGACAAGGTGGCTGTCGAGTTGAAGGCGGGCGAGAACAAGCTCCTGCTGAAGATCGTGAACCACGGCGGCGCGCACGCGTTCTTCTTCCGGCGGCTGGGTGAACAGTTCGGCAACGTGCCCATCGAGGTGGAAGGCGCGTTGTTGGCGCAGGCGGAGCGGACCGATGCGCAGAAGGCGGCGTTGCGCGATTTCTACCGGCGCGACCATTGGCCGGAATGGAAGGGACTGAACGAGCAACTGCTTGTGCTGACGAAGGAGCAGAAGGACGTCGATGCGCAGATTCCGACGGCGATGGTGATGCAGGACCTGCCGACGCCGCGCGAGACCTTCCTGCTGGAGCGCGGGGAATACGACAAGCCGACGGAGAAGGTGGAGCCCATGACGCCGGCGGTGCTTCCGCCACTGCCTGCGGATGCGCCGAGGAACCGGCTGGGGCTGGCAAAGTGGCTGGTGGAGCCGGCGCATCCGTTGACGGCGCGCGTGGCGGTGAACCGGTTCTGGTCGCGGTACTTCGGGACCGGGTTTGTGAAGACGCTTCAGGATTTCGGCGTGCAGGGCGAATGGCCGTCGCACCCGGAACTGCTCGATTGGCTGGCGACGGAGTTCGTGCGGACGAAGTGGGATGTGAAGGGCATGCAGCGGTTGATCGTCACGTCCGCGACGTACCGGCAATCGTCGAGGATTGCGCCGGAGTTGTATGAGAAGGATCCCGAGAACCGGCTTCTGGCGCGCGGGCCGCGGTTCCGCATGGACGCCGAGATGGTGCGCGACAATGCGCTCGCGGCGAGCGGGTTGCTTGTGAAGAAGATCGGCGGGCGAAGCGTGAAGCCGTATCAGCCGGCGGGCCTGTGGGAAGAGGTTTCGTTCGGCGACAAGAGTTTTACGGCGCAGACGTTCGAGCAGGACCACGGCGAGGCGCTGTTCCGGCGGAGCATGTACACCTTCTGGAAGCGCACGGCGCCGCCGCCGATGATGGCGCTGTTCGATGCGCCGAACCGCGAGGTATGCACGGCGAAGCGGGCTCGGACCAATACGCCCTTGCAGGCGCTGGCGCTGATGAACGATACGCAATACGTCGAGGCGGCGCGCGCGCTCGCGCAACGCACGATGAAGGAATGTCCCGGGACGGTCGAGGAGCGGATTGCGTGGGCGTTTCGATTGGCGACGTCGCGCAAGCCGAGCGAGCAGGAAGCGGCGGTGCTGAAGAAGCTGTACGAGGCGCAGTTGGAAGACTACAAGCAGAAGCCGGAGACCGCGAAGGAATTGGTGAGCCACGGCGAGAGCCCGCGCGACGAAAGCCTTGACGTGTGCGAACTGGCGGCGTGGACGACGGTTGCCAGCACGATATTGAATCTGGACGAGACGGTTACGAAGGGTTAGTGCGAAGGCCTGGATGGGTCTTATAGGTCTTATAGGTCTTATAGGTCTTATAGGTCTTATAGGTCTTATGGGTCTTATGGGACCTGAGCCTTAGAATTTCTGAATGCGAAGCACAGCTTCGCACCCAATTGCGTTCCCAAGTGCAACTTGGGAACGAGTACTACGGAGTACCTTCCATGGACCCGATGCATGAACACGATATGATGCTTACCCGGCGGCATTTTTTTGGCCGGTGTGCGTGTGGGATTGGGGTGGCGGCGCTGAGTTCGCTGCTGAGCCCGCGGGCGCTGGCGGAGGTAAGCGGCGAGACGGCGCTGCGTCAACCGGATTTTCCGCCGAAGGTGAAGCGGGTTATCTACCTGTTCATGTCGGGCGGGCCTTCACAGCTTGACCTGTTCGATCCCAAGCCGAAGATGAAGGATTTGCAGGGGACCGATCTGCCCGATTCGGTGCGCATGGGGCAGCGGATTACGGGGATGACCTCGGGGCAGAAGAGCTTTCCTGTGGCGTCGTCCATCTTCAAGTTTGGGCAGCACGGGCAGTCGGGCGCGTGGATTAGCGAGCTGTTGCCTAACATCGCGGGCATCGCCGACGACCTGACGTTTATTCGCACGGTCAACACGGAAGCGATTAATCATGACCCGGCGATGACGTTTATTCAGACGGGGAGCCAGCAGCCGGGGCGGCCGAGCATGGGAGCGTGGCTGAGCTATGGGTTGGGATCGATGAACCAGGATTTGCCGGGGTTCATCGTGATGATGTCGCGCACGGACATGAACCGTCCGGCGCAGTCGCTGTTCGATCGGCTGTGGGGACCGGGCTTCCTGCCGTCGCAGCACCAGGGCGTGGTGTTTCGGTCGGGGCAGGATCCGGTGCTGTTCCTGTCGAATCCGGCGGGGATCGATGCGGCGTCGCGGCGGCGGATGCTGGACAGCATGAGCGAGCTGAATAAGCTCGAGTTTGCGGCGTACCAGGATCCGGAGATCAATACGCGCATTTCTCAATATGAGATGGCGTATCGGATGCAGACCTCGGTGCCGGAGTTGGCGGACATCACGCAGGAGCCGGCGCGGACCTTTGAGTTGTACGGCGAGGCGGCGCGTAAGCCGGGGACCTATGCGTTCAATTGCGTGATGGCGCGGCGGCTGGCGGAGCGCGGGGTGCGGTTCATTCAGCTTTATCATCGGGACTGGGACCAGCACGGGAACCTGCCCAAGGATCTTGCGATGAACTGCAAGGATGTCGATCAACCCACGGCGGGGTTGATCCGGGATTTGAAGGAGCGCGGGATGCTCGAGGACACGCTCATCGTTTGGGGCGGAGAGTTCGGGCGGACGATTTATTGCCAAGGTGAACTTACCGCCGAGAATTACGGGCGCGATCACCACGGCCGGTGTTTTACGATCTTCCTGGCGGGTGGCGGGATCAAGCCGGGGATCAGTTTCGGGGAGACGGATGATTTTTGCTACAACATCGTAAAGGATGGGGTTCATATTCACGATTTGAATGCGACGATTCTGCGGTTGCTGGGGATTGATCACACGAAATTGACGTACCGGTTCCAGGGGCGCGATTTCCGGCTGACGGATGTCGCGGGGAATGTGGTGACGCCGATCCTGGCGTAGGGCGATGGACCGTATGGACGAGATGGACTTGATGAACCCAGAGCCTCCCTCACCCCGCCCCGGGCTCCAAGATTTGTGGCACCCCCAAGTCGGCTTTATGACTTGGGGGTGTGGGAGAGCAGAGGACCGCAAGCGCTGCAAAGACGTGTGAGCCCTCACCCCGCCCCTCTCCCAAAGGGAGAGGGAGCCCGTTTTGGGAGAGGGTCGCCTGACTGCGCAAGTACCCCCTCGCTACACTCTTCCGAAGTCTTGTTCCCTCTCCCTGGGGAGAGGGGTAGGGTGAGGGGAGCCCAAAGCGCATAACTGACATTTTCGTCCTTGGCAAACACACACCCCCAAGCCCAGAAGCCGGCTTGGGGGTGCCACGGAAGATTGGGGTGGAGAGCATGCGGTCGCATCGTCCCGCCTGGGGATGACTAATGGGCCGGGGGGGCTGCGGGTTGTTCGTTGGT